>JBFRWR010000850.1:0-9371 GCA_051439685.1 Trichodesmium sp. | reverse complement strand
GCTCCCACACCTAACGCACGACGATAACGTAGAGGTTGACTCCAAAACCGACTTATCGGACGCGCTACCAAAGCTAACATTAAACAAAATATTGCAGCATGACCAGTATAGTCAACCATATCACCATTTCGCATGACTACCATGATGCCAACGAAAATACTCACCCAACCCGCCATTTGAAATAGTTGACTGCGTTTATCTGCACTTAAAAAAGATGTCAACATTCCCACTCCTAACATAGAGGGTAATGTTCCTAAACCAAAAGCGAACATACTTGCTGCACCTAACCAAATATTGCTTGTTTCTGCTGCTTTGATTTGAGCAGCATACAGAAAACCACATGGCATTAAACCCCAAACTAATCCTAGTAATGCAGGAGTCCACCATTTGTTTTCCATGGAAAGATTTACCATGACTGCACTCAATCGGTTATGTAAGTTGCTTTTTTTGAAAGGGTGGAATATTGGTAAATTTGGTAATAGTTGTGGTTGCACTTTTGCCAAACCAAACCAGATCAACATTAAACCTGTAATTATGGCTAACCACCGTCGCAGGTCACTGTCAATACCTGCTAAATGACCGCTTGCGACTAATACGGAACCTAATGCTCCAATACCTGCACCTGTCAGGGTGTAACTACAGAGACGACCAAAGTTAAGTAGAGTATGAAATTGAAATTGACGCCATTTGTTAGAGGAAACTGGAGATTTTGCGGACAGAGAGAAACTTGCAGTCAGGGGTCCGCACATTCCGACGCAGTGACCGAAACTGCCAAAAAATCCTAAAGTTGTTAATAATAATAATTCTAGTAGCACGTTTTTTTAGGAGTAATATTAATTTTAAAGTTAGAGAAAGGAGAAAATTATAAATCAAATATAGCAGTATGAAATGATGTGTGAAAAAAAAATGTAGGGGTTTGGTCTCCAAACCCAAAAGGACTTACGCAGAGACACTATATATAGCGTTCAAAAACTATAACCTTATAGATACATAGTGTTTAAGACTCAAAAATGCGTAAGTCCTGCCCAAGTTAAAATTTCATAGCTAATTTATAATTGCTTAACTTATAACTCATCAGGAATAATCACATCAATTATTTCTGTTTTATTTTTCCGATAAATACGAAAATCACTATCTAAAGTTAACAAACTACTACCTAGAATTAATTCGCTCATTCTTACTAAACAAGCATCTGCAAAAGACATAGGAACAGATTGGTATTTCTGCATTAAGTTTCCCACTGCCTCTATTTCTTCACTCAAGATAAAAGAAATTTGTATAACTCCTGCTTTAACTAAAGAAATTACTGCTTCTTGTCCACCGTAAGTTTTTTGTAGCAAAAAACAAGCTTCATAAATCACAGATTCACAGGTAAGTAATGAAAAACTAATAGTTTTCCAAATTTCCGTTGACCAGTTGTGAAAGCGATCGCCTTTGTCTACTAATGCAACTAACGGACCAGTATCTAAAATTACGTTTGATTTCATTTAACTCAAGGTCTATCAAGATACTTTTTATTATAAGATAAATCTCCAATACCACTATCAACACAACCCACCCATTGTTTAGCTGCTTCATAAGCAGATATCGGTTTTTCTTCAGGGATCGAAGTTTCTACCTTTTGGTTTTTACTCTGCAAAAATTCAATAAAATTTAAAACCTCCTGCTGTTGTTGAGGAGTTAATTTTTTCAGACTTTCTAAAATAGTTTGTTGTTGACTGATTGCTTGAGTCATTTGTTAATTTTCCTACTAAATTTAATAAGGTTATTTACATCTTAACATATTTTATCTGTAACACAATAAGTAGAGCAAAAATAATTTTAGCTAGAGTAAGCAACAGGGAATTTATTCTTACGAAAAAGATACAAAAACTGCTTTTTTTTACTTAATTTTACAACAATAAAGAGCAAGTTTATTTTCTGGAGAGGTCTAATTAATTATTCAAAAATATTCTTGTTTGAACCTATGGATTATAATCAAATTCAACCATTTTGCGTACTCCTAACCAATCTCCTGTTGGAGTTTCTGCTACTTGATAGATATACCCAATATCCCAAAAGCTGAGACTATAAGTTTTTGGTTGGTGCAGTTGAGTCTGAAAAAATTGACTCACCTTTCTGTTGTATTCATTTGACCTCAATTCAACATCTATGTTTTCAACTTTCAACATTTCTGCTGCTTGCAAAGCTTTTTCTACTGCTAATATTTTATTGCTAGCAGTAGCATAAACTATTTGATGTTGATAACTATAATCATAACCTCCCTCATAATATCCATAAATTGTAATGGGTGGCAACTCCGAAAGAATAGCATCTATTTTTGATTGTAAATCTAATGCTTTTGAGTTGAGAAAGTTAGTTTCTGTCGAACCAGTTTTTAGAGGTTCAAGAGAGCGTTGGCGGAGCCTAGCGGGAGCTACATCGCTAACTTCATCTGAATCCCTAACTTGATCTGGCACAATGGGCGAAAAACAAAACCAATCTCCATCTTCTGTTTTGCCAATTAGAATGTGGAAATAAAAATAAGGATACCTCCTCTTTAAATGCTCAATAGTCGTAAGTCGAAAAGCTTGCAAATCTTGCAATTCTGCTTTTAAAAGAGTTAACAACTGTTGATAACGTTCAACTCGAAACGCTTCTATTTCATCATTCCAAACATTCTCGTGCCTATCATCATCTCGCCCATTTCTGAGGGGTGCATATTCAAAATCATATTCAGTTTGATAGGTGGGAGTACCCCAATGTTCGACATTTTGCCAATGAGAAATGGCTAAATCTACATCTGTTAAATTCACAAAACCTTCAGAAAGCATCAAATTCCAGACATTAAAATTTCCCCATTTTTCTGTCTCCCAAAAGAAAGGATTTTCGACTAAAAGTTCTAAAGTTCCGAGTAATTTTTTTGTTTCAAGTTTCATAGTTTTAAATGTTAGGTGAATAGCATTGAGAACATCCTGCTCCCGTTCCCGTTCGGACTCAGTTGTCAGTTCCCATGAGGGAATTATTCTTGTCATTGCGAGGGGGAGAGCAAAAAGTCAAGTTAGCTTTTTAGTCTTACTTCCCCCGAAGCAATCTCAGTGTCTGCAAGATTGCTTCGGGGTATTAACTGTATAGCTCTAAAATTAACTGTGAACTACTCCCCTCGCAATGACAATTTGTTATTTTTTTCCATGCTTTGCAACCGCAAGGCAAACAACCCAACCTACAAATTATATCATGTCCGTTAGTATCGTTTGTGTAAAAATTGGGGAAATATCTACCGTTATGTAAAGTTTTCCCTTCTCTTGTAGGGGCGATTTCCTGCGGAATGCGGAGCAAACGCGAATCGCCCCTACATATTCCTTCTCTATACAATACCGATATTACCGGACATGATATTAGCTTTAGCAGTTGCTCGCACGATGCGATTGCCATCCTTTGCTAATTGTTGCCGTATCTCTCCTGGAGTCGATGGGTTCTCTGCAATAGCATAACGTTCTTGCCACAATAGAGACTGATAACCTTCCGTAATACTATCGACGGGAGTTAACGGGTGCATCAAAGTTACAAAACGGACAAAAGGATTATCAGATTCAGCATATTCTGATAACAATGTTGGTAAATCATCTTGATCTGGCTTGTAAATACGGCTGAGTCCTGATAATGTAGGATTAGGCTCAGGGGTGTATGGTAAGGCTAATAAATCTCTCAATGATTCCCGTAAGGAAACTGGAGTGTTTGGGTTTTGGGCAACAGCTCGACGCACTTCCACTTTTTCATCTTGCCCCAACTGTTCCAAAACTATAACGTTGGTGTTTTGATTGCCAGCTACAGCAGTACGAACTTCACCAATAGAATCTTGAGAAAGAATTTCTAGGGTAGTTGTAGGAGTATTAGGATTAACTGCTACTTTCCGACGCACCTCTGTATCTGTATCTAAAGCTAGAGTTTCGAGAATATGAATGGGGGTGATGATGGTGGAAGCGATATACTCTCGCATATCCTGATCCTCATCCTGTGCAAGCTGTTGCCAAAGTTCGGAAGTTAGATTGGGATGACGTATCAAAAGACTGCGAATTTTTGCACTGGGATCTCCTGCTAGCTTGGCCAAAATTGAAGGAGTTAAGTTAGGGTTGAGAGCTAAGGATTCCAATACTTCTTCAACTGTTCTGGGGGGGATAATGTAGTGATGACACTCCTCTTTTTCCTCTCCATAAAATTCTCTGTCTGCTAGCATATCCAATACAGTTATTGGAGTACGAGTATTTCTAGCTAACGCCCTCCAAATTTCGTTATTATGCGCTCCTAATATCCTTCTTTTAAGCTCGTCTTCCTTATATAGAACTAGCTTTTCCAATGCTGTAGCAGGAGTATTGGAATTAAAAGCTAAGTTATAACAGGTTGTATAATCTGGATTAGTAGCGAGTTCTTCCAGGATGTGGGAAGGAGTGTTGGCATTCTTCGCTATAGCGTGAACAGCAGGAATATAGTTCTCATTAGCCAGCTTTTCTATTACCCTCAGCGGAGTATTGGGATGTTGTATAACTAGATCTCGCACTAACTCAGAATGATGCTCTGCGAGTTCTTCCAGAAGACTTGCTGGCATCTGGGAACCTTCGACTGGATACTTCAATAAGTCAACCAGTTCTTTGTCACTCCGATGCTTGGGTATTTTTCTGACTACTGCTTCTATTGCCTTAGCTGGCGTTTTGGCATTATCAATATTAAAAATTCCCTCTTCTAGAGCTAAACGTTCTATTATTTCCACAGGAGTGTTGCGATTACTTACTAACTTTTGCTTGACATAGTTACTAGAATCATTGGCTAATTTCACTAACGTCTCCACAGAAGTCTGAGGGTTTTCTGCCACCACTGCTCTTACTCCCTCCGAGCGATCATCTGCTAGCATTTCCAAAATTTCTACTGGAGTATGTTTAGAATGTTTGTGTCCCAGACTCCTCCTTATAGAATCGCTTGAGTCACGAGCCAGTTCTCGTAAAGTAGCCCTCGGTAAATTCTGATTATCTAGCAACGCACTACGAACATATTCATCGGGATGCTCGGCAAGCTGCTCTAAAATATTAATCGGAGTTTGAAGACTTCGAGCAATATTCTGTAGAGCTTTGATATTATTACTTTTCAATACTTCGGCCAGAGATTGAGGCCGCTTTGACATAAATTCTTGTGCTTTCACAGTTTCTTGCAGTTCCTCTTTTTCCACTAATAACCGATAGCGTTCCAGTGGGGGTAAACTTGGATTATTCAAGACTTTTTCCCAAATTGTGGAAGTACCCGACTTTGAATTCTCCAGAGGTTTAGTCGCCAACTGTAACAATATTTCCAGAGGAGTACCGGGATTTTTAGCTACCTCAGCGCGGATTGTTTTGTTACTATCCTGGGCTAATTCTGCTAAAGCTCTGGTAGGTGTATTTGGGTTTGTAGAAATTACTTGACGAATTCTACCACCCTTTGTCATTAACTCGGTTAAAATTTCCGGTGGCGTCTTGGGATTGCGAGCAATACTTTCATTACTTCTACGCATCAATAGGAGTTGCCGGAGATATTCCAGTCGCTCTGGTTCTGGAATCGCCAAATTATAAGCAAGTGCCCCTACAACATCAGTCAGATTCTTGTTAGTAGAACTAATAGTAATAAATTGTTCCTTTAACTCTTCTCGCAATGGTTGGGGAGTTTTCGGGTTGCTCAATAAGGCTAGGGAAATGCTGCGATTACCAGTATTTTCTACAGCTAATCCTAATAGCGCCAACAACCCATACAAATAAAATTCTCCTCCAGTCAAGGATGGATACTTTTCGAGCCAAAGATCTTGTCGTGGCAACCCACCACCTAAACCAATAGCTGGCAGCATAATCTTACACAAAGGCTCCAGTGTAGCTCGCTCTGATTCATTTAAACTAGCTAAAAGTTGTCTCCATTCTGCCAACACTGGCTCGCGATAACTTTCATCCCGTAATCGAGATAAAATTCTCTGGGGAGACTTATATTTATTGACAAAATTGATGATTTTCTCCAGCAAATTTTCGGAAATACTAGGTACCATCTGCTTGGCTAGCTTTGCAGCTTGATTTCCTGTGGTAGAAGTGGAAATCAAACGTTCCAGGATAAAAACAGGAGTTTTTGGAGAGGAGGCAATCGCCCTCACAATTTTTTCATCATTACCAAGTGCGAGTCGTAATAAAATTTGATTTCTTAAATTTTCTGGCGTTCGGGAGTTTTGAGCTACTGCTAACTGAACTTTAGGATGAGGACAGTCGCTTAATTGCTCTAAAATTTCCACCGAAACCTGTGGATGTTCGGCAACATCAGCAAGAAACCAAATCTCATCTCGAACCCAAGTTTCCAAAACTTTAGAGTTTCTTGGTTTAAGTGCTTCATTCTCCGCTCTGACTGCCTCAATATCCACATTTGCCAACTCAGCCAACATCCAAGTGGGAGTATTTGGCTGCTCCAAGAGTAAATATCGTAAATCATCTTGTTTCCAAATCGGTTCGTCTGTCGCTGCTTCCTGAAAAAATCGTTCTAAAATGCTAGCAGGTAAATTCTCCCTTCCCCTCAAAACATCCTTCTGAGTCGGAAACAATTGATGCAATATTTCCTCTGTTGCATGAGGATGTCTGGCGACTGCTGAGTTAATTTCCTTTGCCGAATTTTCCGCCAATACTGCTAAAACATTTGCCGGAGTCTCAGGATTTTTGGCAACCGCGAACCGAATCTTAAATACCTCATCCCCCGCTAACTGCATCAAAGTTTCCCCACTCGTTGCCGGATTTTGAGCCACTGCCAACCGAATTAACGGCCACCGACTCTCCCCTAAATTTGCCAACTGTTCCGGATCAGTATTCCAATCTTTAGCTACCGTAAGTTGCCCTTCTACCAACTCTATTAACTCTGGTGGAGTATTTGAATTAGATTTTACCGCCGTCCGAATCGGCAATTCTAAATCCCCTGCCAACATTTCCAAAACTGGTACTGGAGTTTCTAGAGACTCTGCTACTTGCAAACGCGGTTCGAGGTCAGGTTCTCGTGACAGTCGCTCCAAATATTTCAGCCGATATCGTAATGGTAAATGGGGATTTTTCAATGCTTGGGTTAGATAACTTGCAGGAACCCACTCGCTGAGAAAATAATCCGCCACTGGAGCAATTTTTAATAGTTCCACCGCCAGGCGATCGTTTTGTCGGAGTTCTGTTGTTGACAGAGTAGCATCTGCTATTTGTTGCCAATTTTCGGTAATTTCTCCCGCCAAGTTAACATGATGACTTGCTGCTGCTGCCACCAGAGAGTGGGAACTATTGGCCAATAGTTTTAGGAGATTTCTGGGTGTATCTGGATAGTTAGCGATCGCCAACTGTAGCTCTACGGTTTGTTCTTGTAGTTGTTCGGGATTAGCCAAAAAAGGTTGTAAATCATTTAGATTTAATGGTTTTGGTAGTGCCATTTTGGTTATCAGTTACAGATTAGTAGGTTACGTTACGAACGCACGCCCATTTCAGGATTTGGAGACCAAACCCCTACGAGATTATGCTTGGGTTGTTTTAGCAGATTTAATATCGGACATAAGTATCAATCATAAAAATAAACAGCACAATAATCGGGGTTGATAGTTGGATTAAATCCTCATGCAGTAAAGCTTTTCGCCAAAACTGCCCCCACATCTATATACTTATTTACTTATGTTTGACTACTTAAGAAAAATCATAATCTATATAGAATAAAAAGTCAACTTTTGCCGAAAAAAATTTTTCTTCTGATATCTCGTAGGGGGTTTGGCGATCGAAGCTACAGAGGAAAGTGAGAATATAAAAAATTATCGCATCAACCGACAAGAAAAGATAATTTCAGAAGTTTGACATTTTAACAAATTTTTGATGTGACACATCGTCCGTAGACTGATAATCAACAAAGTCTCAGAATATTAGGGTTATGGATGAATCAAAAAGTAAGATTCTAACTGCCCTTGGTAGTTTGATTAAACAACGTCGGATGAAATTAGGAATTTCTCAAGAAGAGCTTGGATTTCGAGCTAATTTAGATCGTACCTATATATCTGGAATAGAACGTGGTGTCAGAAATCCTTCTCTAACTGCTCTTGTTAGTTTAGCTGCGGGAATGGGTATTAGTGTATCTGAACTTATTGATAATTTAGAGACAGAAGCTAATAATATAGAGTGAATAATCAAGACGTAGTAAAAAAGTTAAAATCTAATAAAAGTCTACTCAAACTCCGGTGCCCACACTTCCATGACGGGTAATTTCCAGCCTGGTAATAATTCTTCTACTTCTAAAACATCGCCGTCTTTCAACACAATTTTTTCTTGTTGATAACGATAAACTGCCATTGTCCGACTACAGGGGTCTACTAATACTCCAACAACAGTTCCTAATTCTAGAAATTGTTCGATTTTATAACATAATTTTTCTAATTTATCGGTCTTAGATTTTACTTCAAAAATTAAATCGGGAACTAACTTAACATAATCTTCTGTAGGGCGAATTAATTTGGTAGCACGAATAAAAGAAGCATCTGGTGTACGGATATCTCCATCTGCATTTGGTAAGCGAAAACCTCCACTAGAACCAATCACTCTACCTAACTTTCTTGGTCTTACCCAGTTGCGTAACTGAGCTACTATTTCTGCTGCTATTTCATCTGATTCTAAACCCGAAGGACTCATCAAAATAATTTCTCCACCTACTAATTCCATCCGATAATCTGGATAATCTATTTGCAGCTTTTCTAAATCTCTAACTGTTAATTTTGGCATCACAATATTTCCTTTTTTTGATAATTAATCTGCTTTACTTCTGGCGTTTTTTCTGATTAAGTTTCTATGCAAAATTAATTAGGGCTGGCTGAATAAATTTCAAAGGATTTACAGATCAAGATTTTAGCCTTTTTAGACCTAAAAAAGTGCCAGCTTTTCAGTGGATAGAGCTGCAAAAGCTATGTTGGTTGATTATGGCATAAAAATCAAGGGAAAATTTTTCCGACTACCTCCTCTATAATTCCCATTTCTCCTGTCTCCTGACTCCTGACTCCTGACTCCTACCCTCACCCAGTTGATTTTATATCTTTAATTAATTTAATTAAAATTTTTGCAAGAGGTCTATTATATGCAATAACTAAAACCTCAGACTTAACACCTAAATCTACCTTTTCTTCTGATTTAATGCTAAACATAACTGCCGAAAATTGTCTCCTCTTTCTTCAAAATTTTGATACTGGTCAAAACTTGCACAAGCGGGAGATAATAACACAACTTTAGCATCATATTTTTTCGATAATGCTGCACCTCTAATTACTGCACGTTCCATATTTTTCACTATTTCATAATGACGAAAATTAATCTTTTGTAATCTCTTAGCTAAAA
>JBFRWR010000849.1:0-5972 GCA_051439685.1 Trichodesmium sp. | reverse complement strand
AACAGGCAACAGTGAATATATAGGAAAAAAGTATTTTTGCAAATATGAGATGCACCCGAAAAAAAGTTGCCATTGCGAGGAGAATACTTAATACTTAAAAATTATGGGTCATTTCAGTTATCAGTTAACAGTTATCAGTTAACAGTACCTCTGGGTTTAGCCAGAGGCTTGACATAAGGAATATTCTCTTTTTTTATCCCCTATCCAAGGGGAGGCTTGAGACCTTTTTTTTGGTCAAAAATTCCGAAACCCGAAGCAATCTCTCTATTATCTAAAGCTACCATCCAGTTACTTCTTCCAATTTCAGTATTTATTCATATTTCTACTATTATGATTGAAAAGTTATTTGCATCTCTGGTCAAATATGAAGCATATCCCATTTTTTTTAATGAATCTTTCCCAGAGACTTTATGGAATTTTGAAGTCTTTGCAGCGTAAATTAGGATTAGAAACGGCAGAAATTGATGATGGTTCAGAAAGTTTAATTCGAGAATATGGTATATTTATATTACTCTTTGGAATTTTATTTTTGTTCGTAGCGTATCAAAGTTGGGCAAGCAATAAAGATAAATAATTTTCATTTGAATACTTACCAATGGATAATTCTAATAAATTTTCCTACCTACCTACTTAAATAATTTGTGAAAAAAACTGTAGGGGTTTGGAAACCAAACCTAAGCCAAAATGGGATTTGGAAACCAAACCCCTACGATAAAATGTTACCGAAATAATTAATAATTAAACAATTAAATAATTAGATAATTCAGGTTTAAAGCCTCCCCTTCAAGGGGAAAAAAGCGGTCGTTTGCGGAGCATTCCGTCAGGATGAGATGGCGTTTAGCTAACGCACAACTTCGTTAACGCTACGCGACATATAAAGCGTTCGCGGCTCTGCACTCTTCGGGTTTCCTTTCCCTCCGGGACGCTACGCGTTACATGTCGCGCAGCGTTAGCGCAGCTTTGCGTCAGCAAAACGCCATATCTAATCGACCAAGAGAAATAAATCTTTTCCTTATTCGTCAATCCTCTCCCTAAAAGGGAGAGGTAATTATCAATTATCAATTATCAATTAATGAAAACCTATTTAGGATTGCTATATTTGCCTACCCTAGAACTACTGATAACTGATAACTCTTAAAAAGAACGCCTCCAATTAAAGAATTTCTCTAACATATTTTGCTGCGATAAATTATTGGCATATTTCTGTTTTTTCAATAATAAACCTGCTTTACTATTTACCTCAGATAAAGTCGGATAAATATGAATGCCAGTCAAAGCAGAAACAGGCAATTTATTCGACATTGCCAAAACAATTTCATGGATTAATTCACCAGCAGAAATACCAACTAAATGCGCTCCTAAAATTTCCCCATTACCCGTAGTAATAATCTTACCAAAACCATTTGTTGCTGCCTCAGCTTGAGCGCGGTCTACTCCAGAAAAAGGTTGCTTCAAAATATAAACATCATCTCCATAACGTTTCCTTGCTTGCTCTTCTGTTAACCCTACTCTTGCCAACTCTGGATCGGTAAAAGTTGCCCAAGGAATAACTCGATAATCAGCTTTTTTAATAGGAAAAAATAATGCATTTGTTAAAGCAACAACCGCTTCATAACCAGCCACATGAGTAAATTGATAACCACCAATTACATCTCCACAAGCATAAATTTTAGAATTAGTAGTTTGCAACTTCTCATTAACAATAATTCCTTGTTTTCCTACCTCTACACCAGCAGCTTCTAAATTCAAAGATTCTACATTAGGCAACCTACCACCAGCAACCAAAATTTCATCAACTATAATATTTTTTCCACCTGCTGTTATTTGCTTTTTGCCATCCACAACTTCCACTTTTTCCGCCCTAGTTTCTGGCAAAATCTTAATACCTTCCGACTCAAATTGTTCCTGTACAACTAGAGCAGCTTCCGGTTCTTCTTTTGGTAAAATATGACTTCTACTAGAAATAATAGTCACATCACTACCAAGACGAGAAAAAGCTTGACCCAACTCACAACCTATCGGACCAGCGCCAATTATTGCCAAAGAATTTGGTCGTTCTTGTAGATTAAATACCTTTTCATTTGTTAGGAAACCAGCAGAATTTAATCCCTCTACAGATGGAATAGCAGGTCGAGAACCTGTCGAAATAACAAAAGCTCTTGCAGTTAATTGTTGACCATTAACTTCAAAAGTTTTCTTGTCTATAAATTTACCTTCGCCGAAGATTATTTCAACACCTAAACCTCTAAATCTTTCTGGCGAATCATGGGGTTCAATATTAGCTATTACTTGTTGAGCATGACCAGTTGCTTTAGCAAATTCGATTTCTGGAGGTTGAGTATAAATGCCAAAATTAGCAGCATTTTTTACTTGGTAAGCAACACGAGAAGCATGAATTAAAGACTTACTAGGAACACAACCAAACCATAAACAATCTCCCCCCAATTTATCCCTTTCTACTAATGCTATTTTAGCTTTTAATTGAGCAGCAGCAGAAGCTACTACTAAACCAGCAGAACCACCGCCAATAATTACAATATCATATTGAACTGCCATTATTTTACCTCTATATTTATAGTTAAAAGAAATAAGGTTATTTCAGTTAAAAGTTATCAGTTAATATTATACTAATTTGAAAAAATAATGTTACAAATAGTAAGGGGGATAAAAAAAATACAGGAGATTTTCCTTTGATAAAAAAGATAATTTACGACCTAAAAATTAGCATTAAAGCCATTCATTCTGACTCCTGACTCCTAAAAATTACCCTTGCTATTTGTAGAAAACATTTATTAAATTGGTATTATTTCCTACTCTAGTAGGAGGTTGGAAATACTGAATTTTATTTTTTTGGTAGTCCTGCATAGTCGTGTTGAGAATATATGTTTTTTCTCACACTTCCCCAGGGCTGTTTCATTCTGAATTTTTGCGTTTCTCTCAAAACCTGATGAGAAAAGTGGGTTATGAAAAGTTCTACTTCTTTGGGTGAAAAGTCAACTTTTAATCATATATTAAAATCCTCCATCCCCGTGTCTATCGAGAATAAAATAGCCCTGACACTTGCCATACCATTTATGCACCACCACCCTTTTTTTCTCCCCTTTAAAGATGATAATTTAACTCTAATTTTCTAGTAAAAAAAATAATACATTAGATTTCCAATATATAAGGTAAAAATATTAACGCTTGAATGTTTTTAGTGTGGTTATATTACCTAAAAATGGTATACCTCATCCCTAATAGAATCTGCTGTAAGTAGCAGCAATAAATAATCAGGAAAAAGAAATAGAAGTAAATCATTGAACAAGGAGTCAGGATAGAAATAGAATAGGGAGCCAAACCCTAATCTATTTCTTAACAACTTAGTTGTTGATGGGAGATTAAACCCAATTAGACAAGGAGGCAATCAGAATAAAAAAAGTTGTTTTATTATTGATATTAATTTAATTATTACTCCTTGCTAATTACCCTAAATAGACAATAATTAGCTTTGTCAACTAATGTAATAAATTACAAATAAATTACTTGATAATCTTGGTGTGTAAGTGACAGTCTATTCCATTTAAGTGTCGTCAGCTATCACAGACAAGATGCCTTTTTTATCAAGGTTTTATCATTAATATTTGTACTTATTATGCTTGGAATATGCTGGATTTTCTATTGCCTTTTCCCTAATTAATAAATTTTACCTACTACTGCTTGCTAATAATTATTAAATCCTCACAATATTAGTAGTATCTGAGAAACTTCTTAATCTTAATTAAGAAGTTGTCAAGTGCAGCATATTTTAGACAAAAAATATGAATTTTATACTTGTTATATAGTAGATGTTCCAGTTTGATCTTGTGTAGAATTACTGAAAAATTTTTGACTGATCCAAGAAGTTAAAATATGAGATAATAAACCTAAAGGTCCGGCAAACAAACACAGAATTATTGAGTGGACAGTCCAAAAACCAGTACGTTGTCCTTCCCAATAAATCCAACGACCAACGAATAAATCCATAACTAAAAAATGAATCCATCCTGTTGCTGCAGCAGATTCTTCTCCAAAGAATTTCGCGATGTCTGACAGGTTAGGATTCGATAAAGCAGCAGCAGATTCAGGGGTCAGACTACTAATAAGTAAGTAAAGATAAACGGCTACTAATAATATAAAAGGAATAAAAGATTCCATAACTTTCCGAGTCACTTTCCAATTAGGCAAAAATATTATTAATGCCCAGAATGGTAATACAAATACATTAGCACCGTTGAAAATTAAATTGATTGTCATTGTTATGTATTAACTCCACTGAGGTCTGATCATGTTAAAAGAACTTGTCAATAAATATTATCCTATTTCTGCAAAAATGTCTCTGGGGACAATGGCATTAATTCTAATTTTGGCGGTCTATCATTTACCAGGAACTGCAATAAAATCAAAGAACCAAGAAAATTATACTGACAATTATATAAATAAGATGCAGAATAAATTAGCTCAAACAGACAATAATAATCTCACGATGAAATTAGTCTCTGCTAATAATAAATTTGCTTTTCAACTATTTTCAGAAATTCACCATTCACAGCCAAATGAAAATATTTTTATCTCTCCCAGTAGTATAGCGATTGCTTTGTCGATGACCTACAATGGAGCCGAGGGAAAAACTAAAAATGCAATGGCTAAAACTCTAAATTTTCAACAAATGAGCTTAGATGAAATTAATCAAGCAAATAAGGATTTAGGAATTTTATTAGATAGTTTAAATTCAGAGATTACATTAAATATTGCCAACTCAATTTGGATGGAAAAAGGCATATCTTTTTCTCCAACATTTCTGCAAAATAATCAAGATTTTTACAATAGTCAAGTAAGTGAAGTAGACTTTAAAAATCCACAAACACCACAAATAATTAATGATTGGGTTAAAGATTGTACTCAAGGAAAAATCAATAAAATCATTGATCAACTAAAACCTGATGCCGTAATGGTTTTGTTAAATGCAATTTATTTTCAAGCTGACTGGGAGCAAAAATTTTCTGAAGAGTTTACAAAAGAACAGCCTTTTTATTTATCTGATGGCAGTCAAAAGAAACACCCAATCATGTTTCAATCATCTAAAAATTTATATTACCAAAATCAAGACTTTCAAGCTGTTAGTTTACCCTATGGAAAAGGTCGTGTCAGTATGTATATTTTTCTGCCTAATCCAGAAGTAGGATTAGAGAAATTTTATCAAATTTTAAACGAGCAAAACTGGGAAAATTGGATGCTAGAATTTGATTATCAAAAAGTTAATATAGGTTTGCCAAAGTTTAAAACTGAATATGAAGTGAGGCTTAATGATGTGTTGAAATCTTTAGGAATGGAAATAGCTTTTGACAGTAAAAAAGCAGATTTTTCTGGGATGAGTTCTATTCCACCAGAGTTATACATTGATGAAGTTAAACATAAAACATTTGTTGAAGTCAACGAAAAAGGAGCAGAAGCAGCAGCAGTAACGAGCGTCACAATGGGAACGAGAGGTGCGGAAATAGGGGTTGATATGTTAGTTAACCGCCCCTTCTTTTTTGCAATTATGGATAATAATTCTGGCACTATTTTGTTTATGGGAGAAATTACAAATCCAGAAAACTAGAAAACTCAGAGAAAATTATAGGAACTTTCTGTAACTTATTACCTAACTTTCTTTGTCCTAACTATTAAATCGAAAATACAGAACTTAAGGTAGTTAGTTAACTTCACTATCGCAGTTACATTATGAGCTATTCTATAGATAAAATAGATTAATTAAAACTTCTAATTATTAGACAAATCAAATCTTTCCTAATTTATTTTAGCCCTAAATTTACATTTCAACTTTTGTAACGGTAGGTTTAACCGAATATAATAAAGAAAACCGTAAGAAAAAAACTGTAGAAAATCGTAACAGCTTTTATCTTGATATTGGATTAACCAATACAGGCTGTACGGCACAGCTCACTATTCCC
>JBFRWR010000848.1:0-4305 GCA_051439685.1 Trichodesmium sp. | reverse complement strand
TGAGGTACAAAATTCCTTGGTTTTAGGGAGTAGGGAGTAGGGAGTAGGGAGTAGGGAAGATGAGGAAATGGGGAGTAGGGTAAGAGAAAAACAACTGTACCTCAGAAAGAGTGAGAAACGCTATATAACTGTAAAAAGTTGTGAATAATTTTATCAAAATGACAGAAGGAAAAATTTGTAATTCCCTCATTTTTACACTATTAAAGAGTCAGAAATAGTTTTGCAATTTCTCCAGAAATACCCTTTTCTTATACCTATATTATTAACAGCTCCAACAGAAATTAATCAATATTTTTCAGGGGATGATCTCGGTTTAGAAGTTTATCTGAATGCTTACAAGACTTTAGCTGATTAATCTAAAAATAACTATTAGTAAAAACAGAGAAGAGAAAATCAAAAAAGCAACTGTACCTGAGTAAGTTGAAAAAGGTTATAATGTAGCAATATTTTTACAAATTTGTATCAATTATCTATTATTTTTTTTAGTAAATATATGACTGAATTTGAAAGCCCTGACTTCCTACTTCCTTTACCGATAATGACTTCAGAAGAAGATACATTTGCCCATTACACAATGGTTTCTAGATTGCCAGGTGTGATCGAACGGGTAATTAAAGAAAATGATTTTCCCCCAACTATTGTACAACAGTTAGAGTCTTTGGCAGTAGAATTATTTGAAGGATGGGTGCGTCCTTTGGCAGAAGAAGGACCTGATTTAGTTGCTTGGGCATCCTATTTACAGCCTTTTGAGGGGAAAAGTTGGTTTGATTTACCATTTTATTTTGCTGAAGCTTATTTCTTCCGGCGTTTATTAGAAGCAACTGATTATTTTGTACCGGGACTTTGGCAAGGAATAGACCCATTTGGCTATCAAAAACGCCTAAGTTTGGATAAGTCAATGGATGCTATTCGAGTAATTAGCGATCGCGCTAGTGTTGCGGAGCAATATTGTTTCACTGGTTTATCAGAACAAGAGAATTATGAAACTTGTATGACAAATCTCTTGCAAACTGCTTTATGGGGTAATCAAGTCGATCTCAGTTTATGGCCTGTTGCTTCAGGAAATTCTACTAGGAGAAACCTCAACCAACAAAAAACTCGAATTTTAGTAGATCATACTTATGATCTGGTCAATTATTTAAAGAATATTCATGGGGAAAGAATAGATATAATTATAGATAATGCTAGTTTTGAGTTAGTTTGCGATCTTTTTCTGATAGACTTCCTTTTATCTACTCAAACTGCCAAAACTGTCTACCTACATTTAAAAGCACACCCAACTTTTGTTTCTGATGCTATGAGTCAAGATGTTTTTCATACTCTTGAAAAGTTAGCTAATGATATTTCTGAAAATGTCCGAATGTTGGCAACTCGCTTACAAGAATATATTGCTGCTGATCGCTTAATTTTCCGAGATGACTTTTTTTGGAATGCTCCCCTAGCTTTTTGGGAAATGCCAGATTCTTTAAGGGAAGAGTTAGCTAAAGCTAGTCTAGTTTTGATTAAAGGAGATGCTAACTATCGACGTCTGCTTGGTGATCGCCACTGGTTATTTACTACACCTTTGTCAGATATTGCTTATTATTTTCCTACACCATTTGTGGCTCTGCGTACTCTTAAGTCAGAAATAGCAACTGGTTTAGAACCAGATCAAATAGAAATATTAAATCAACAAGACCTTGTATGGTTAACTAATGGTCAATGGGGTGTTATTCAGTTTGTCATGTAGCGCTAGGGAACAGGGAACAGGGAATAGGGAGTAGAAGGACATGGAGGGGAGCAGACACGGAGACACGGAGACACGGAGTCGGGGAGATTGAATATTGAAGTGTAGTTATAAACATATACTATTACTATAGAACCAATTTAGGAGTTTATAGATTGGAAGTGTGGGGAGTGTGGGAAGTGTGGGAAGATGAAAGCAAATTTCAACTTTTTTCCCTTATTTTATTTCTCAATTTCCTAACTTTTATTAATGAACACAGCCATAGTTCTTGTCTTCTTCTCTCCTGGCTACTGACTACTAAAAATACTTAATCTTGAGAAAGATACCATAAGGATTCTATAATTAGAATTTTTTTAATCTTTCCTTCAATTGCCATACCAGAGAAATTTTAATTATCAGTATATGTTCAAAGACATATATTCGCTACATCTGCTACTAAATTAATTACTACCAATGTCATTATTTTCTGATAATCTAGGTTGAACCAAATCATTTGAAATTGGGTAGGTTGGGTTGACGTTCAGGAAACCCAACGCAGATGGTTTGTTTTTCAAATTAATGATATCAATATTCAGTAGGGGGGGTTAATCAACACAGTTGCTAATTATCAAGGCTTTTAGCTAAACCAGCCCTGACAATTTTTTGACAATGTAGCATTACTAAAAAACGGTGTGTTACGCTCCAACTTGTTCTGCACTGGACACCCTATCATATCAAACCTGGTTAAAGAGCTATATATAGGTTAACTTTTTAGGACTCAGGAGCCAGGAGTCAGGATGAGAGAGGATTAAAAAGATGAGCGTAGTTATGACGATTGGAGATTTATTTATGTCCAATCAAGCAGATTTGATATCACTTCTGACTACTTACTTCACAGTGCCAGGTATCCTTCAAAAAAAGAAGAGAAGAGTTACTTTCCCTTCTCTAGTATTGCTATGTTTTCCATTGCTTTTTAGTCTTGAGTTTTGCGTCCGCGTCCTAGCATTAAACCGCTAAGTGCGATCAAACCTAAGATTAGGCTGGGTTCGGGGACATTAATAGGGTCGGGGTTGGTTTCCTCCACAGCGTTGACCAAGAAGTCCGATCTGGTGCCTGTATGGCTTAACACTTTTGTTTCGTCATCCGGGGTCCTTTTCCCCTTGTAGGTGTAGTGTTTCTGTCCATTAGAATAGAACTTGGTGCCCTCCCCTGCAGAGCCTGCCGACCACCGCCAATTTAGGTACTCGTCGAATTTATTTTCCAATAGGTTGAACTCAAACCGTATATGTGATATATTCCTGTCACGGTTGCCAAAGTTGCTGAAAACCCCGTCTGTAATAATGTCGTCTGTGTATACAATCTCATCGCCTGCGAATAACTGCGCTGACCAATCTGTTAACTCATCCTTTAAAATATAATTGTCACCATTTTTATCTTCTCCAGTCCATTTAAATATTACATGAGTTTCACCCAGGGTAGCAGGGGTTTCATAAGTTATTTTCGAGGTGAAAGAAGCAGCTTGAGCTGGTAACACTGAGAACATAGAAACAGCAGTTACAGCAGTAGTTACTAGGAGACAAGAGAATATATTTTTCATTGGTCTTACCTTATTCCTTGTAGTAATTATTTTGAATTTGAATCGAGTCACAAAATTAATTACACTTCATACTCGGAAACTCGGATAAATAAATTAGAGACCTTTTAATGCTGAGGAAGGGAGTATCTTTTAGCAATTAATTTTAGTTTAACTCAGGGAGTGGGAGAAGATGTTTTTTTTGTTTTCACCTTTCTTTTCGCCTGTACTTTATTTATAACCAAGCAATATTACTCATGGCAAGTCTTTTTCAACATCTTTACCAAACCTTCAAACTTTTTCAAAGTTATCTGTGTAACTACTTATGCCATACATATTTGATTTTGTGTAGTAATACTGTAAATCTCAAATGCAAGTATTGTTATACAGTAATTTTTTTGGCAACAGCATTTTCAGCAAATTTTGATTAGGAAAGTTTTTTCCCTTTTTTACCTTTTTATTGAAGTTGATTATCTATTTTTTTGTATAGGTACTAGGGAAAATCAAATAATTCCATTTCAAGTATTTTTGGCAACAACTAGAATTCATCTAATTTTAACCCCCGTAGTGTCAAATTATTTCCGATCAAGGATTTGAGATGATTCTGCACCCTAGAAGAATTACCTACTGGACCGACACAGCTAATTCAGTGCCAAACTTGTAGTGGACTGACACAGCTAAAATCCTGCAATAGTAGGGGGGGTTTTAGTTGCAATTTTCATGCTCACCCTGAGATTAAATAAACTCGCCCCATTGCACACCCATTAGTTGTTTCAGTCCACTAGGTTGGGTTTCCTTAAGGTCAACCTCAACCCAACCTACATAGAATATGTGTTCGTCCACTACCCCAAAATACATATCTGCTATATCTGCTACTAAATTTATTACTACCAATGTCAATATTTTCTGATAATCTAGGTTGAACCAAATCATTGTCCAACCTAAAATGGAAAACTTAATTACTCAAAGAGAGAAGAAATGAAATTGGCAGCAAGAGTTGGCAAAGTACCACCTTCCCTGACTTTGG
>JBFRWR010000847.1:0-7395 GCA_051439685.1 Trichodesmium sp. | reverse complement strand
AATAGTCTGTAAAATATGCTGTCTGTTTTCATTTAAAAATCTTTTTGTCAGAGCTATAATTATATCATCGTGAATAGCTGTTTATAAATGTTATAGGATTTTTGTATTTTGTCAAAAACTTAATGATTTTAATAGGATAAATCATATAGAATCCGGTTATATAGTGTATGTATATTTATGTTATATAAAATCCGGTTATACAGTAATCGCACTGATTACTTCGTGTTAATACAAATGTTAAATTTAACAAATCATGCTATTCAAATCCTTTCTTTCTCTGCGTCTCCGTGTCTCCGCGTCTGGTGCGTCTCCTGACTCCGAGCAGGATACGATAACTAATTACCCGGATTTTATATCACTCTGTATTATTTTCCTCCCCTACTCTCTTACTGCAACCTACACCAAAAAGCTCAAAATCTGTTCAACGATCGCCTAAATTACTAATGATCTTTAATACCTTTTCGTGTTCTGCTTGCTTTCCTTGCTGCTGATAAATTTCTGCTGATTTTTGTAAATCATCAAAAGCTGCTTGTAATTTTCCTAATTTAATATATGCTTCACCCCTAACAGAATAAGCTAGAGGAAGGTTTGAATTAATACTCAAAGCCCTGGTTTCATCCTTAATTGCTTGAGTATAATTTTCTAATTTCAGGTAAATTGCTCCTCGGTTAACATAAGCTTCGATTTTTCTAGGATAAATGCGTAATACTTCGTCGTAGTTGACAATTGCCTGTTGTAAATTGCCCATATCAGTATAAATTAAGCCTAAATTATAATACGCTAAACCATAATTAGGATTAAATTTTAATGCGGTGTAACAATCATCGATCGCTCCTGAAAAATCTCCTAATTTCATACGAGCTAAACCTCGATTATTATAAGCAGGAACATATTTGCGATTAATTTCTAGAGTTTTATCAAAATCCTTGATCGCTCCCTCAAAGTCTCCTGTTTGAAAGCGAGAATTGCCTAAATTATTTTGTGCTTCGGCGTAATTAGGATTAATTTGGATGGCAGTTTCAAAGTCTTTCATTGCTCCTAAGATATCTGCTAATTTGAACTTTGTAAAACCTCGGTTATTATAACCTTCGGGATATTTTGGGTTGATTTGGATGGCGGTTTCAAAGTTTTTGATGGCGTTTACAGTATCTCCCATTCTCAGATGGACAATACCCAGATCGTTGTAAGCTTGATGATATTCAGGGTTAATATCTATAGCCTTCTGAAAATCAGCGATCGCTCCCGATAAATCTCCTAGACTTCGTTTAGTGTTACCTCGATGATAATATATTTCGGCACGATGTGGTTGAAGTTGGACTGCATTATCTAAGTCTTCTAGGGCACCCCGATGGTCTCCAAGATCAAAACGAACTATACCGCGCTTAATATAAGCATCTATATAATGAGGATTAATCTGGATAACTTGATTAAAATCAGCTAGGGAACCATGGTTATTTCTAATGGTACGACGAAGTACAGCTCGGTTATAGAAGGCTTCGGGATTTTTGGGATTAAGTTGAATAGCTTGATTAAAATCAGCGATCGCCCCTACTAAATTTTTCATTTCAAATCTGAGAATACCTCTTTGGGTATAAGCATCTACAATTTTAGGATTTAGTTGTAAGACTTTTGTCATATCATTGATTGCAGACTGTTTATCTCCCAGAAAACGATGAGCAACACCTCGATTATAATAAATTTCGGCTTTATCAGGATTAATTTGTATTGCTTGATTATAATTTTTTATAGCTGTTTCCTGGTCTCCTTTTTTAAAATTCACTACTCCTAAATTATGGTAAATTTGAGAGTCTTCAGCATTTAATTGTAGAGCTTGAGAAAAAATTTCTATGGATTTTTCAAATTCTCCTAATTCTGCATAAGCTGCCCCTAAATTATGATAACTTTGACGGTCTTTTGGCTCGAGTTCTAATGCTTTATAGAAACTTTTTATGGCTGCTTTGAAGTTTCCCATTTGAGCAATGGCAATGCCTCTATTATTATATAGTTGATAATTATTTGGCTCTAAAAGAATAGCTCGATTATAGTCTTTTAAAGCATCCCGATTCTTTCTTTTTTGTAGTTTCAGTAATCCTTGATTGTTCAGTTCACTTACTGCTTGTTGACGAGATTTTTCTGCTTTTTCCAGCATACCTGCCATTTTATATAAGTTAATAGCTTGTTCCCATTTTTGTTTATTTTCAAATTCTTTGGCTCGACATAATGTAGATTTATCAGGCATTTTAGCTAACTCATATTCATTAGCAGCTTTAAGCCATTCTTGTTTCTCTTCAAATGCAATGGCACGGTATTCTGCTTTTTTTTCGGGAATATTCATCCAGCACTTTTTAGCATTAGTAGTATCCCCAATTTCTTCCCATTTTTGAGCTGCTGCTGACCATTTTAACTTTACTTCTAGTTGATGAGCTTCACAAATTTTTTCCTTGTTTATTTCCCCAATTTTTTCCCAAGATTGTGCTGCTTTTTCCCAGTTTTGTAACTTCTCAAATAACAATGCTGCCTCTTCCCATTCTGTTAATTCAACTAAAATTTCTACTGCTTCTTGATAAGCTTGTTTTTGAATTAATAATTTGGCTTGAGCTTGTTTTTCTAAAATTACATCTCCTGATTTTGTAAAGCATTCTATTGCTTGTTGATAAAATTCTGCTTGCAGATAATATTTTCCTTGTTTCCGCCATGTTTCTGCACTTGGTTCTATGCGATCGCTTCTCACTAATTCTGGAATTATTGACTGAAATAAACCGATTAATTCTGGTTCTTGCCAAAGTTTACTAGGCTTTGATTCCCAAATATTTAATATTCTACTAGCACGAGTAATTGCTACATAAAGTAAGTTTAATTCTAGCTGAAGTTGCGGTTTTTCTTTCTCTCTTAATATTCCACCTCTGATTACTTTACCCCAGAGTTTTTCTGATGGTTGAAAAAAATCTACGAGAAAGACTGTATCAAATTCTAATCCTTTTATTTCTTCAATTGTAAAAATAAAACTAGAATTTAGTTCGACTCTCAATTTAGCTTTATCTGATTCTTTTCTAACTAAAATAGCATCGCCAGGATACAAATATGTTTCCTTTAATATTTTGACTAATGTTTGTTGATTTCCTGAAATTAGTCTTGCTAATTGACCATGAATACTGCTAGTTGTTGAATAATATCCTGTGGGTTCTGCTAGGTATCGAGAACGTAATTTTAAGAGTTGATTAGCAAGTTTGACTAAGCTTCCTACACTACGAAAGTTAAATTTTAGAGTTTTTTGAGTTACTTTTCTGTGGGGATAAAATTTATCTTTGAGTTTTTCCCAGCGAAAATCACTAGGACTAATCATTTGATAAGAATCTCCCGCGAAAAATAAATTGCCAGTGGGTGTAACTAAGTTAAATAATAATTCTAATTGAATTTCTGTTAAGTCTTGTACTTCATCACAAACGATTAAATTATATTTGTCAACAGGAGATTTGTTAATCAATTTTAAGACTTCTCTAACTAAATCTATTTCATCGTATAACTTTTCCTTTTGTAGTTTTTTTTGATACCATTGTGCTATTTTATATATTTCCCTACGATGTTTATGAGGCATTGAGATAATGCTATGTTTACTGATTTTTGCATATGCTTTTTCAGATAAAATCTTTTCTGTAGTTTCTAGTTGTTTACCTTTAATTATACCTCTAATTTCTTCCCAGACTAAGGTTGTGGGATATTGTTTTTTTCCAGGATGTGCTTTATACATTTCTGAAAAAACTTGATAGTTGATTTGATCTTGAGGTTGATATATATGTTGATGATTATTGAGAATTTCCAAACATAATTGCTGGAAGTTTTTAAATTCAAAAATAACTTGATTTTTTGATTTTTCAGGTGATGATTCTAATTCGTCATTTGCAGTAAGTATTTTAGCAAATTGTTCTTGAGCATTATTAACCAACAAATGGTTATAGGCAATATATAAACGTTTTTCTAGATTTTCATATTGTTTTTTTTGGAGCATTCTATATAATGCTACGGTAGTTTTGCCTGTGCCCGCACTCCCATTTACTAATAGATTTCCTGACAGTTTAGCTAGGTTATATTCTTCTGGAGTTAGCTTTAAAGGTAAATCTGCACTTTGCTGAATAATTGCTTTTTGCCATTCACTTTCTGACTCTAATACTACCCACTGAATATTTCCTAATAATTCGTCATCAATTAAATCTGAGTTACTCTCCCATTCCAAAGCTTTCACAGCTTCAATATTATTTTTTTCTACTAATGAATAAGGGATATTTTGTTCTTGATCATTATCCTGATTGTTGAAATTACTGGTTTCTACAATAATTTCAAATTCTTCTGTTTCTAACCATTCAGAATCAGGGCTTTTTTGCCTCGCTTTAGCACGTCGCGATACATCATCATGGTCTAAACAAATATCTTGAATTGCCAAATAAAGTTGCCTTTTTCCTGTTTCTGGATTATGTGATTTATCGTAGGTAAAAATTAACCGACTAGCACTGTTAATTCTAGCTTCCCATACCCTTTTATTTATTCCTTTCAGTTTTTTTACCCGCAACCCACTATCAAATTGTTGCTGTTTGAGTCTTTGAATACATTCCCATATTTTCTTTTGCAAATTACTTCCTACATCTTTTCGGAGAAACTCAACTATATCAGGGTGTAAAACTGCGGGCAGTAACATACATCGACTTTTGATTCTTTATTGTTAGTTAATTAATATTTTAACACAAGACTATTTTTCATGTAATAGAGTTAATATAAATTAGACATCTTCAGAAAAGAGGGAGTAGAGAGTAGAGAGTAGGGAGTAGGGAAAAAAATTGACGGTTTATCCTCAAGAATTGATTTGATTTTTGATGTTTGGAGATGTCTATTAGTTTTACCGAATAATTAAGGTTTAAAACCTCTAACTCGCCGTGGATAAACAAGAAAAAATTTTCCTTTTATTCAATCCTCTTCCTTTGAGAGAGAGGTAATTATCAATTATCCATTATCAATTATTGAATATCCTTACTTTTTCTTTGAGGAAATTCTAGATAATTATTATTCATTGAGCTTTTGCGGTCATAACTATTATGTACAGTTGACCCACATAATAGATAATTTTAATTATAATTGCTAGCTTGTTGTTTAAATTTATCTAGAGTTATTGAGGGTAAACATATATTATTTTACCAAAATAATTAATAATTAAACAATTGAATAATTAGATAATTCACGCCTTGAAGCCTCCCCTTTCAAGGGAAAAAAAATAAATCTTTTTCTTATTCGTCAATCCTCTCCCTTTTAGTGAGAGGTAATTATCAATTATCAATTAATGAACTTTTCCTTCTGACTGCTGCTATATTTTTGCATCTTAACTAAATGTATAGAGAGTACAAATATACAGCATATTTCTTCTATGTGAGGTACAATTGTGACAGGCATTTTGCCTGTGCTACAAAGTTTTTATAATATATTTGTACCTTATAACTTCAGAATCTGCTGTATGTCTTTTTTGATGCTATGATGATTAATTAGCTTAGTTAAATCTATTAAGAAATATGACATTTATTCTAACTAATGATGATGGGATTAATGCTCCTGGAATTAGGGCACTTTGGCAAGCAGTAAATGATACTAATTTACCTCTACCATCTTTTGAGCAAAGTATTATTGTCGCTCCTCAAGGACAATTATCTGGTTGTGGACATCAAGTCACCACTAAGGAGCCAATTAATATCAAACGTTTATCTGAGCTTGAGTATGCGATCGCAGGCACGCCAGCAGACTGTACGAGAATTGCCATCACACATATAAATCAAAATGTTAAATGGGTACTTTCAGGAATTAATTCAGGTGGTAACATGGGTGTAGATGTTTACATATCTGGAACAGTAGCAGCGGTAAGAGAAGCAGCATTTCATAATATTCCCGGAATAGCTCTGTCTCAATACCGGCAAGGAAAAAAACCTGTAAATTGGGAAAGAGTAACTGCTTTAGCAAAAATGGTATTAGTAGATTTACTGAACCGTCCCCTAGAACCTGGAGCTTTTTGGAATGTAAATTTTCCTCATTTAGAACCGGAAGCACCAGACCCAAAAATGGTATTTTGTAAACCATCAACCCAACCACTACCAGTAGAATATCGCATGGAAGGAGAAGACTTTTATTATACAGGGAAATATGAAGAACGCGAGCGCACCCCCGATACAGATGTAGATATTTGCTTCGGGGGTAATATTGCTATTACGAAAATTCAACTTTAAGACTGATTTTATCGAAGAATTAATATAACAGGACTTACGCATTAGGAAGGATTTTTGGGCGTTTGAGATTGCGTCGCTGTCCCTCGCAATGACAGAATTGCCTTGTTTTGCGTAAGTCCTATATAAATTATATAAAATCCAGTTATACAGTAATCGCAAAGTTACTTCTTCTCCTTTCTTTCTCCTAAGTCTTGTAGGGGCGATTTCCTACGGAATGCTCCGCAAACGCCAATCGCCCCTACAACTAAGGAATACGATAACTAAAGCATCATGTAAAAATAAGTTGTACAAATTTTATCTGATATAGATTGTGCCATCTAGCTTCCATTTAAAAAAATCAGGACTTACGCACAGACGCTACCTGTAGGGGCAATTCATGTTTGCGGAGCATTCCGTAGGAAGTTGCCCCTACAAAAAACGCAATTTATAGAACCCCTGAAGGGATCTATAAAATTAGCTGGAGAGATCGGGGGACGGGGAGATGGGGATATGGGGAGATTGGGGCTATTTTTATACTTTTTTCCCTATTCTATTTCTGGAAATTCTGACTCCTAACTCCTGATTCCTAACTCCTGATTCCTAACTCCTAACTCCTGATTCCTAACTCCTAACTCCTGATTCCTAACTCCTAACTCCTGTCTCCTGTCTCCTGTCTCCTGTCTCCTAATCCTCACTTTTGCAAAGATACCAAATGGGTTCTATAGATGCTTTGCGTAAGTCCTGAAAATTTTCAGGTTATTTTTACACGGCTCCTAATTACCCGGATTGTATATTACAGCAGATTCGGGGACTTATGTATGTAGTAAATATTTTTTTGCTTGTTGTCTATGTTTGTTATATTCCCGACTTTGCAGAAACGTTTATCTGTAATCTGTAGGGATGTTCCATGCAACATCCCTACAGATTACTCCCTAATCGACATTCCATAATTGCCGGATGATTTTCTTAGAGAGAATTGAGCATAATCTCCGTGTCATATAGAATCCGGTTGAACAGTCGTCATTGCGACGCTAGGAAGCAATCTCAGAGATGCGTGGAGATTGCTTTCCTTACGGAATGCTCCGCAAATATGTCGGTGATAGTCGAAAACCTTCCATTCCATTCCAGTCGCAATGACTTAGCTATAGTAATTACCCGG
>JBFRWR010000846.1:0-18221 GCA_051439685.1 Trichodesmium sp. | reverse complement strand
AAAGTAACGATACAGAGGTTCGTAACCAGTTTCTTCTAGAGTAAAATCTGGCCATCGGTAGTGCAAAGAAAGAAGCATTTTAGCTGGGTCTCGTACCAGGAAAGTATTCTCAAACTCAGCCACAAATTTAGGTGTTATTAAGTGACTGATATAGTAGGGCATATCTTTGATAAAGAGCTGCTGCTTTTTGGCCATGTCGAGCAACCTTTGTCTTGTGGCTTCATAGTTATTCTCAGCTTTGATTTCAGCATCTGGATAACGATTGGTATTGCGCCGTTCTTCGCTATTGTAAAATGAAAGCCCAAAAGGTTCGTGAAAAACCACCAAATCGCCTCGTTCTCGCATCATACACTCAAAAGCAGTAGATGTTGCACGAAAGGTAGACCATAAGGCCAGAATTTTACTCATAATCTTACCAAGGTAAGGATATACAAAATTTTATTCATATACAGCGATCGCTATAAGAACCCCTAAATGGATCTATGAACGGGAGTGTGGGAGGAGAGGGGGAAGAGGGGGAAGAGGGGGGAGAGGGGGGCCTAGATTCTACTTTTTTCCCCTATTTTATTTCTCAATCTCCTGACTTCATCAGACTGAGGACCGACTCAAGAGCCAAAAATCCTCATCTTTCTGAAGATACTGTTAGGGCTTCTATATAAATTCGAGATATCTTCATCTAATATCATGTCCGTTGGTATCGTTTGTGTAAAAGTTTGGGAAAGAGCTACCATTAGTAAGGTTTTTCCTTCTTCCAACTTCGGTCTTCCTTCTTCCAACTTCGGTCTTCCTTCTTCCTTACCTTCCCTATACAAGACTGATGCTACCGGACATGATATAATCAGGACTTACGCAAAGGGACTATATATAGAGCCTTGGTGCATTACGCTAGCGCTAACGCACCCTACTGGACCGTTTCAACTAAAATAGTGCATTAGGAAGTAGGGGAGTAGGGGAGTAGGTCGGGACGTTGCATAACAAAAATGCGTTTTCCGTTCCGGAATGCTGCGCAAACATGTCGCGCAGCGTTAGCGGAGCTTTGCGTTAGCAAAACGTCCGTACGGGAGAAAGATTGTTGTTGGGTTTCGGTTCCATGCTTTGCTTCGCAATGCTAACGCAAACGCAATGAATCGCGCAAACAACCCAACCTACATCTATTGCAACATTTAAGATGAAACAATCCACTACCAATAGCGTTCATGCGTAAGTCCTAATATAGCAATGTGCGCTGGCATATTTACAAATTGTAGGAGGTGTCCAAGCAGCTCAAAGCTTTATATTATCTGCAATTTATTCTCCCTATTCCCTGTTAAGTGTTCCCTGTTCCCTGGGCGCAGCGCTATAATATAAAATCTGGATAATTACTATATCCAAGTCATTGCGATGGTTACTCCGTGGAAGGAAGCAATCTCAGGGATCTGGGAGATTGGTTCCGCTTCGTCGCTGCGGAGGACTGTTTAACCGGATTTTCGACAAGCCAAAACTACGGGAGATACTTGGAAGTTTTAAAGACTTGAGGCGATCGCCTTCATGAATTTTTCCATCTCAGAATCGCCCCATTTTTATTTTTACAGAAAGTCCGACTATTCCGCACTTTTACTCATAAACAGCGATCGCTTCACCTAAAACATCCATTATTGGCTCCACACCTAACCCTGGAGCATCTGGTGCAGAAGTCTTACCTCCTTTATTCCGGGGACCACCTTTAGCTGTATCCACAGTTAACATTTCATGGCATAACCAAGTTGCCCGCAAGTGAGTTAGTGGGGTACTCTGAGCGAGATGAACCGATCCTGCATCTCCTATCACACTTCCTCCAGTAACTTCAATATTCATCCTAATACCTGTTTCCACACAAAAATCTCGGATACGTCTGGCTTTGGTTAATCCTCCTACCCGACCAATCTTCAATCCAATAGCTTCACAAGCACGGTCTGCTTGAGCGCGAACCACATGACCATAAGCTTGAATACATTCATCTAATATAATAGGATGATAAGTCAATTGACGTAACTGTAAACACTCTTCATAAGTTTCACAAGGCTGTTCAAAATACAAAATCGGTTCTTTGACCGAATTCATTACCCTAATACCTTCATCTACTAACCAAGCTCTATTCACATCAAAAGTTGCAGTTTCATTAGCAGGTAAATAAGCACCGATCGCTTGAATTCTTTCAATATCTAAAGCTACATCTGCTCCTATTTTACAAGTATGAACTGTTTCCCCTTTAGCTTGACCCCGCTTAATGGATTCAATCATTTCTTCTGGAGTACCTGTGGGAACAGAATTTTGAATAGTTATTTCTTGGTCGAGACGACCGCCAAATAGTTCGCAAAGTGGTAGATTTGTTGCTTTACCCAGAATATCCCAACAAGCCATATCTAGAGCTGATTTAATATAGGGGTGACCGGGTAGAGCAGTATCCATCGTCCGATAGATAAAATCAATACGTCTGGGATCGAGTCCGATAAGTTGGGGGGCGAGTTCTTCAATACCAGCTCTCACACCTCTTGGAAAAGCGGGTAAATAAGTGGAACCCCAAGGACATCCTTCTCCCCAACCACGAATTCCTTCGTCAGTATCCATGGCAATGATGGTGGAATCAAGTTTGTCAAAATACAACCTACCACCTGATAGTCGGTAAGGATGTTCTAGGGGTAAAGTTACTTGATAGACGGAAATTTTAGATATTTTCATAATTTTGGGAAAAATTTACACTCTTAAGTTAAAGAATAGAACAGGAGTGCAACAGTTATTTACTCAGATACAAATCTTTATATTGCCGAAAATTCTCTCTTCCTGTGATATGATCCCAAACTAAATATCCTACTCTCAAAAGTCGGCTTCCCGAACTGAGGTCGAAAGACTTTCTCCCATGAAGAATCCGATTATTATTCATTAGTAAACAGTCTCCTTTCTTCAGACGGAAACAGTATTGGTAATCTGGATTTTTGATATAGTTAAAAAAGGTTGCATAAGCTTGATAAAATTCCTCCATCTGTTCAAAAGGAATATTCCAATTATTAGCATGGAAGTGAGCAAAGGTAATCCTAACTAAATCTCCAGAATCATGCAACTTAAAAATAGGTGTACTTCTAGTATAAAAATACTGCCAATCTTGATAAAATTGACGGAACTGGATGGGAGTTTCAGCTAATAATTGAAAGTAATCAGGATATTTTTCACCAAAGTCTTTAGCAACACGAAAACCATCTACTAAAATAGATTCTCCTCCTATCGCCTCATTTTTAACCATGTAAAAGCAGGTTAGCAAGTGAGGATAATCTCTGTTTGTGTAATCAGTGTGAGGGTTGAGATGATGACAAGTATCTGCTAAGTCGTTCGCTCCAGGTTTGTACTCGATGTCATAGAAAGCTCCTGCTTCAGTATGGAGCATCGGTCCGATAGAAGCTAGAAAATCCTGATGTTCTTGTGGAGTTAAGCCGTGGATTAAACTAAAACCATATCTAAAAAGCTGATCTTTCCATCCTGGAGAAACCCCGAAACTAGAATTTTTCCACTCAGATAGATAGTTCTCTAGTAAAGTTCTATCCCACAAAACTTCTTCAGGATAACGAGTTTGTGATTCTTTATGCTTGTTGTTGTGGTCATTTTGGTTATCGTAAGCATGAGTCATCAACCATTCAATGGGAAAGATACTGCGATGTGGAGGGTTTTCATCCCAGTCAATTATCAATTCTTCATCTGTTAACTCTACAGATTTTGGCTTTGGATATTCTTTTTGTTCGCTGAAGTCATAGACTTTCGCGAAAGAGCTAGGATGACGATTTTCCTCAGAAAGACAATTATCCCGTAGCCAGATGTAGTGAAAGCGTTTGTTGTTAAGTGTTACAAAAGAGTTATTTTCCATAATCAATACCTAAGATATAACAATCCTATTTTGCGATCTAGACTAATTCTAAATGATTTGTCAAACAAAATGTAGGGGTTTGGTCTCCAAACCCAAGCTAATATAGAATCCGATTATAGCGATTTTCAGGTCAATGAACCACATAAAAAAAATGATAACCTTGTAGGGACGTTGCATGCAACCTCCCTACAGAGCAGTAAACATAACAATAATTAATTATAGGACTTACGCAAAGGCACTATATATAGAGTCTTGGTGCCTTACGAAGTGCGCTAACGCACCCTACCAATAGCTTTCATGCGTAAGTCCTGTTAATATTAAATCAGGTCAAATTAGCAAAAAAATGATTTGGTATGTACTAATTAATTGATAACTGAAGTATTTCTCAAGTATAGCATTATATCAAATCCGGTAGTATCGGTAGAATTCAACACCGTAGGGGTTTGGTCTTGTCACCCTCTACAAACTAGGAGTTTTCACTCTTTTGGAGATGGTATAATTAGGGCTTGCTGATTAAATATCAAAGTATTGATCAATAAAGCTTTTAGCCTTTTTAGACCCTGAAAAAGTGCAAGGTTTTCGGTCAAAAGAGCGGCAAAAAGTTAGGATTTTAGGCTGACTATGGCAGAAAAATCAAGGGATAAAATATCCGACTCCCTCCTTATCATTCCTGACTCCTCCTGTCTCCTGTCTCCTGTCTCCTGACTCCTACCCTCACCCATAAGACTTTTTCAGCAAACCTTAATTATATCGCTCCGATTTATCGGGAACTGTAGGCAGCGGATTTGATATTACTTTTGAGATTTGGTATTAGGTAATAGTAATTATCCGGATTTTATATAAGATCGCATTTGGAGACCAAACCCCTACGAGATTTATAGTTTTATGCACAAAAAAGTTATAAATCCAAGTCTAGCATTTATTATTTCTATTTGAGAAAAACCAGTTTGAGTTAATAATTCTATATTTTGTCTTACAGATAAAGGATTTAATACACCTTCTAATTGTTGTTTCTTGCGTTCAATTTCTTCATCACTTAATCCTTTTTCTTGTTTAAAAAGTATATATTGATTTTCTATTATTTGACTTTGAATAGTTTTTTCTGTCAGTATCAATAATCCATGATTAACTAAAGAATCAAAAATAGCTTTTAAGTATTCTTGTCTTTCTTGAATAAAGTGAAGAGTCCAGTTACAAAGAACGGCATTAAAAGTCATATTTTGCACAAATGTTTTTGATTGAAAAAGTCTCGAAGGGAAATCTTTGTCAACTTTACTCAGATTTTTGCCAGCTACTTTTAACATTTCTGGAGAAGAATCTATCCCAAACAAATTTTGGAAACCTTGTTTGTATAAATCAGATAATGTATTACCGCTTGCACATCCCACATCAATGATATACCCATCTTTAGGTACATTATCTTTAAGTATATTAATTGTTAGCTCTATTACTCTCCAATAATCGGGTATATGTTTTTCGGCTTCATCAGTAAATCTATTAGCTATTTCAGCACCAAAAATCCACTCTTCTACATCATTAGAATTTTTTTCTGGATCTTCTTTATTTTTGTGCATATAAAAAATATTAAACCTATAATTTTCCGATTATTATACTATAGTATTTCTCTGTTTAATGAGGTATATTTAGGGCTTGCTGAAAAAGTCTTATGGGTGAGGGTACGAGTCATTTCAGTTATCAGTTAGCCTCCTATGGTCGTAACTGCGTTAACAGTTATCAGTTATCAGTACCGACCGCTGGTAAGCGCAGCATGACAAACGGAAACCAGGAGGCTTGAAAATACGGAATATTCTTTTTTTATCCTCTTGAAAGAGGAGGCTATTAACCAAAATTTTTCAGTCAGGACTCAGGTAGGGGAGCCGTCGGATTGGCGACGTAGAGGAGGAATGGGGAATTTAGAGGAGGTAGGAGGAGGAATTATCCCTTGATTTTTCTGCCTCGCGTCAACCTAAAATCCTAAATTTTTGAGCATGAAGCAGCTCAAAACCAGGTACTTTTTTAAGACTTAAAAATGCTCAAACCTTTATCTGTCAATGCTTTTAGATTTAATCAGCCAGCCCTATTTACGATCCCCCTAAATCCCCCTTAAAAAGGGGGACTTTGTTAACTCTCCTATAAAATCCGGTTGAACAGTCGTCATTGCGACGATAGGAAGCAATCTCTTCAGCAATTAACAATGAACAATTAATAATTAATAATTACCCCTTCTTAAATAATTAACAATTAATAATTATCACGGCGCTTAGGAGCAATATATCAAGTATTTACCTAGCCATACCCTCTGAAATTATTAATTATTCATTATTAATTATTAATGATAATGGGAGGCTTTAAACCTTAATTGTTGAATGAATAATTAATTATTGACGCTTCAACTCTTAATTATTAATTATTAACTATTAACTATTAATTATTCGGTAATTTTTTTCTAGTAAAATTTTTATTCCAGAAAGCAAATCGCACTTTTAGAAAAACTTTGTAGTCTCTAGTTCATAATTAACAATTAACAATTAATAATTGATAATTACCTCTTCTTATAAAGAATAGGATTGGCTAACAGGAATTTTTTTTCTTTTTTATCCATGAATCAAAAGGCTTTATACCTTTATTTTTCGGTAAATTATATTGTTCATCTAATTAACTGATAAATGATAGACGTAATTCTTGTATCTAGACTTTCGTTTTTAGGAGATGCTGTACAAAAAGCTATCTTTAAAATATCCTAGAAAATGTCTAACTGGCATTAGTGAGTATACTTATTTGGGAAATTGTTGTTTTAGAGGTAATTAGCCTTTGTTTAGGGAATATTATTAAAGGCAATATCATCAAATTTTTTTGAGAAATGATTATCATTTTCCAACTATTAATAAGTAAAATACCTATAGCAATCAGGAATGAGATGTGAGAATTTGACTGTTCCCTATTCTCCGTTCCCTGTTCCCTAAAACTATTCCATATCTCATAACTCAAATCATATTGCTATAAATTTTCTTAACAAGTTTTATAATACCTAAAAATAGCTGAAAACCTTGAAATTATTGACTCCTAACTACTCCCAAAATACTGCAACCTAAATATAAGCAATCCGCCCATAGGTTGCGGGTAATTAAAAAGTAAATAAAAAAAATTGAAACTCCTACCTGTTCCCTTTTACCTAAAAATCAGTAATATTTTTGCCACTAATAAAATAGGATTGCTATAGTAATTCCCACAAAGTGTGAGATGTAATACCATTTCTCATAAACTTTTCTACATTTTATTGAGTTGGGGAGTAGGGGAGAATTCATTAATTGATAATGGATAATGGATAATTGATAATTACCTCTGGTTAAAACCGTTACGGAATTGAAGATCAGGAAATATCCTAGCACTTTTTTTACCCTATCCAAGGGGAGGCTTTAAACCTGAATTATTTAATTATTAATTATTAATTATTAATTATTAATAATTCGGTAAAAATTATGAATAATTAACACTAAATGCCTAATAATTATCAAAAAAATTATTGGGTTTATATTAATTACTTAATAATTGAAGTGTCACCTAAGTATAGCATTAGTTTTGGTAATTGGTACAAAATTTGTTTGTTTGAGAGAACAGAGAATAAAAAGACGCAAAAATATCTGTACTTGACCGAATAATTAATAATTCAGAGTTGGTAGTCAATTAATTATTCATTCAAAAATTCAGGGTTGAAGCCTCCCCTTGGATAGGGGATAAATCAAAAAAAATCCTTTTAGTCAATTCCCTTCTTTTAATCAGGGGTAATTATTAATTATTAATTGTTTTCCTGCGGAATGCTTCGCATTTCCTGACGGAATGCTCCGCAAACATATCGCGCAGCTTTAAGGAAGTTGTGCGCTAGCTAAACTGCTCTCGCAGACATGAACATTGTTAATTGCTGAAGAGCTTGAGAAAGCTTATAGCAATACTAACTATATCGACAAACTTTTGCCGATTTTACGGACTCTTTTATATAAAGAAAATACAGTAATTTTAGTAGTTCAGTGAAAAGTGGATATTCAGAAATTTTCAAAAAAAAATTACTGCATTGTATAAACTTTGAATACAGTCTAATAGTGAATCTTTACAAATCTAGACTTGAATAATGAATAGCAAAAATAGCTGAAAATACTTTAAAAATTTGATATTTTATCTCTCAGTTATCTATCTTGAAATAATTAACAAAATCAAGAATATCTAGCTAATTTAATTTGTAATAAAAAATTTAGTTTACATTCTCAGAAAAAATTAATTTTTGCTCTGCTTTATCCAGATAAATTTAAAAATTAAATACATTTTAATTGTACACAAACCCTGGACTAGCAGTAACAGATAAAACCGCAGTTATATACACCCCGAATAATATCAGTAAACTTCCTGAAATATAGAAACAATTAACTTATAAATGTATCTATAAATCAATTAAATTTGATTTTATATTTGAGCAAACTATTTATTTTCCCATTTAAGATGGCTAAAGGGAATAAAATTTGCCTGAAAATAAGTTACTTTAACTTTGATGATGTAACGAAAACTTAAACTAGAAAAACAAAACTTGAGACTTTCAAATACTGGGAACAAGTTGAATTCTACCTGCATCCATCTCCTCCATTAATAACTCTAATGCCTCATAATCTACATCAGAAATATAGCCAAGTTTAGTTAACTCAGAATTAATTTGATTTTCGATTTCAGGAGTTAATCGCCGAAAATACAGAGCCTTAGATACGAGTTTCCGAATAATACAGTTTGGTTCCATGGCTAATATAAACTCTACATAATTAAATTCTCTGCTAAATATTTATCCTGGTAGGTGATCCAATCCTATATTAGAAAGTGATATACATCATTGAAACCCCCAGAACATAATAATTGAAACTTGTGAAAGTAAAATTATAAGATTCACAAGTATAAGTCTTTGATGCTATCTTGAAATTAAATTATGTAATCAGCAAGTACACCTTAATTAAATAGTTATAGTGGCAGTAGCAGTAGATAGTTTACTTACACCCGACATCAAACAACCAGCACGTTACCTTGGTAATGAATTAGGTGCTTTTCATAAACCTTGGGACAGCTCTCAAGTCCGCTGGGTATTAACTTACCCAGAAGTTTATGAAGTAGGAGCCTCTAATCTAGGACATATAATTCTTTACAATATCTTAAATTCTCAGCCAAGGCAACTATGCGATCGCGCATATTTACCAGCACCAGATTTAGCTGAAAAAATGCGGGCCACAAATACTCCACTATTTGCTGTAGAATCTCGGCGGTCGCTGATTGATTTTGATATCCTTGGCTTTAGTCTGAGCTATGAATTAGGAGCGACAAATATTCTAGAAATGCTAAGTTTGGCAGGTATTCCCCTAACTTGGCAAGAACGACTTAAACTAAGTCAGAATGCGTACTCCCCAAACTTCCCACATTCCTCAGATTCCTCAATCCCCTTAATCTTTGCTGGGGGACAAACAGCAACTTCAAATCCTGAACCTTATGCAGACTTTTTTGACTTTATTGCTTTAGGAGATGGAGAAGAGTTACTTCCAGAAATTGGACTAATAGTTGAACAAGGGAAACTTAATGGATTAGGTAGAGAAGAACTACTTCTAGATTTAGCTCAAATTCCTGGGGTATATGTGCCTCAATTTTATGAGATGGCTGAGGATGGCTCAGTTTTTCCAATTCGTGACGATGTGCCAGAAAAAATACTGCGCCGAGTGGCAAGTCCGATGCCAGCTTATTCTATAGGTTTAGTCCCTTATGTAGAAACAGTCCATGACCGACTGGTAATAGAAGTACGTCGTGGATGTACCAGAGGTTGTCGCTTTTGTCAACCAGGTATGTTAACCAGGCCAGCACGGGATGTGGAACCAGAAGAAATCGTAGATACTATTGAAAAGGGTCTGAGAGCTACTGGACATAATGAGTTTTCTTTACTTTCTCTGAGTTGTTCTGATTATTTGGCTTTACCTGCGGTGGGAACTGAAATTAGAAATCATCTCAAAGATGAAAATATTTCCCTATCTCTACCAAGTCAGCGAGTAGATAGATTTGATGAAAATATTGCTAATATTCTTGGTGGCAGTCGTCAAAGTAGTTTGACATTTGCCCCAGAAGCAGGGACGCAACGGATGCGGGACATTGTGAATAAGGGATTGACTAATGAAGAACTTTTGCGGGGAGTCCGAACAGCTTATGACCAAGGTTGGGATAAGGTTAAACTTTATTTTATGATTGGTTTGCCTGGAGAAACTGATGCTGATATTTTGGGTATTGCTGAAACAGTTAATTGGTTACAGCAAGAGTGTCGGACAAAAGGTCGCAAGAAACTACAGGTTACTCTGACAATTTCTAATTTTACCCCTAAGCCTCATACACCTTTTCAATGGCATTCAGTTTCAGTGGCTGAGTTTCAACGTAAGCAAGGATTACTGAAAGAAGAATTTCGGAGGATGAAAGGTGTAAAAGTAAATTATACAGATGTTCGGATTTCGGCAATGGAGGATTTTCTGGGTAGGGGCGATCGCCGTCTCGCATCTGTAATTTACCGTGCTTGGCAAAAGGGCGCAGGAATGGACTCTTGGTGGGAAAGTTTGGATCGAGCTTTTGCTGCATGGAGTGATGCTATTGCAGAGTCTGATTTGAGTTGGAAATACCGTCAGATTGAAAATGGTGAATGGAATGTATTTGAAGATACAGAAAATAATGCTGAAAGCTGCATAGGCTTAGAAGCTAAACCCCTACCGTGGGATCATATAGATACCGGAATTGATAAAAATTGGCTGAAAGAAGATTTGCAAAAAGCTTTAGCAGAAGCAACTGTTCCTGACTGTTCTTTTGCAGGTTGTTCTCATTGCGGTGTTTGTGGTCCTGATTTAGGTCATAATATTGTTGTTCCACCACCAGAAATTCCAGAATTTGTAGGTCAATTTGTACCTAATCAAAATCGGGTACAACGTCTACGAGTGTGGTTTGGCAAATTAGGAGAGATGGCTTTAGTTAGTCATCTAGATTTAGCAAGATTATTTGCTCGTGCAGTTCGTAGGAGTTATATACCTATTGCTTTTACAGGAGGATATCATCCTGGTCCACGAATTATTCCGGCTACTGCTTTATCTTTAGGGACAACTAGCACAGGAGAAATAGTTGATTTTGAGTTAACAGAAAAAATGGATATGGCAGTATTCCGAAATAAATTGGAAACTGCTTTACCAGTGGATATACCTATATATAAAGTAGAAGAGGTAGAGGTAAAGAGTCCTTCTGTATCTCAAATGTTGGAAAAAGCAGAATACATTCTGAAGGTGCGGAAAACAGATGAGACTGGGGCAAAAGAGGACTATTCACCTTTAAATTGGCAAGAGTGGATAGAGGCCATTAAAAATAGTGAATCAATTTTGTGGGAACAAAAAACAAAGTCGGGTAAGGTTAAAGTAGTTAATCTACGCGATCGCCTATTTGAGTTGGAGTTTTTAGAATATCCAGTAGATTCAGGGTATTGTTTACCCAGTTCCTATGGGTCAAATTGGCAGAATCAAACGGATGGTATTATTCGTTATGTAGGAAGCTATCAGAATGATGGAACTTTACTACGACCACAACATATAATTTATATGTTGGAACAAGTTAGCCAACTAGAATTTGATTTACTAAGTATTCATCGGCAAAATTTGTTTTTGCAGTGATTATAATTTAATCAAAATCTATTAACTTTTTCTTGCTTTTGCAGTATGAAAAATGTTAAAGATTTATTTGATTCAACAATCAAATATAAAATACTTAATTTAGACTAACAATTCGGAAATGTAAATAATTCAGAAAAAAATTAGGATAAGACAGAATTTACGAGTAAACTGAGTAACGTTATTTTTTTCTGCCAATTTAAAATAGACTTGAGTCAAAATGCTTGATGGCAAGATGAAAAGGAAACAAAACAATCAAAGGAAAAATTGAAGAGTGGCTTTGCCTTAACTCTATCAAACAATGTAACTATGGTTTGAGTTACTCAATTTATGAGTGTAATTATGTTAAAATTATTTTCAGAAGCAATCTGATAGTTTTAGTAGATCATCGCTACGCTTCCTTTAAGTTTTGGATTTGCCCGCTATGAGTTAGGGAGCAAGGTCAAAATTTATAACCGTATTCAGAGTAATTTGGGTTTAAAACCCAATAGTCTAAGAGACAGTTTATCAACAAAACTTTAAGCTCTTGTAGTAGATTCTTTCATCTTTAATGTTGCAATATATCTAGGGTTGGGTTGAGGGACGCACTTCGGAGCTGATCCGCAGGATCAACCCAAGAACAATCTTTTTCCCCTACTCCCTAATGTACTATTTTAGTTGAATGAAACGGTCCATTAGGGTAGGTTAGGCGGGCTGAGGACTCTAATTTTTCCTAATTTAAGGTGCGCTCTAACCCACCAAATAGCAAGATTTTGACCTGAAGATTTACTTGATAAATGCTTTCTCCAGGGTATATTAATCTAGTTGAGGTAGTTAAGGTTTATTCTTAATTGAATTACTCCCATGCTTGTTTCCCTATCTTCTAGTTCAAAAGGTTATTAAAACTTGCTTGATCCAAAAAAAAGTTGGATGCGCTACTAAAGTCATAACTTGAAGATCAAAAAATTATTGCAGTAACAGCAATAAAATTAGCTTTGTATGAAAATTACAATAATTTGATATTGACATTGACAAGAATAAACGGTGTAGATGTGGAAAATTCAAGAAATTAAGCTTTGAAAAAAACTGTAAAGTAGTAGTTAAAATAATTTTGGTTTGTTCCTAAGAAAATTATTAACTAGCTATAAGTTAGCCTTCTCAGGAGGAACCACCTTAATAACCTAGATAATTCTGCATCAACTGAGATGTATAAAAGCTTGGGTTGAAATTCTTTTTTAAAAAGAAAGTTGAATAGCTGAATCCTTCTGAAACTCAAAAAATGCTAAAACTACGATTACGGTATCTGCAAATAAAGTGAATTATTGATAGATTAATGATTAACTGAAACTAGACTTTAATGAACCTGAATAGTGCAGATAGATAGCAGCAATAAAATTATGAAAAATCAAATAATTGGATGGGAGCTAAAACTAGCAATTAATTAATAATTAATAAAATTAGCAGGATAAGACCATCATCATCAATTATCTTAAATTGCTCTATTGATAAATGCCAAAAAAAGCGTATCATTAAAAAACTGAGAACTGATACCAAACATGAAGATTTGTAAAAATTTTGGACTAATTTTGTTGTTGATAATTTAAGGGTATAAGCTCGGTTACTAAACCCATACAACTCGATGATAATATTCAACTTGTTGGTAAGGGTCAACAGAAACGTAAATAACTCAACACCAGACCAAGCATTATCCCAAAATCTAGAATAGAAATTCAAGTTTACACAGCAAAGCAATTAATATCCAAAATTAACAAGTAACCTACATCACATTAAAGGTGACTTAATTTACAGCGCCACATTTTTATAAAAGTAGGGGCTTTGTCACCAAGTCCGTACAGGAGGAAATTGAATGCCGAAGCAAATAATTATTGCCGAGCAGCAAAGAATAGCTGCCGTATTTTCTGAAGACCAAATACAAGAACTTGTCGTAGCTAAAGGTAGCCATCAAGTTAGTGACATTTATTTGGGAGTAGTAGAAAACGTATTACCTGGAATAGATGCAGCTTTTGTGAATATTGGAGATCCTGAACGCAATGGATTTATTCATGTCAGCGATCTAGGACCATTACGATTAAAAAGGTCTTCTGGTGCAATTACAGAACTACTGACACCCCAACAAAAAGTCCTAGTCCAAGTAATGAAAGAACCGACTGGGACAAAAGGACCACGTTTAACAGGAAATGTGACTCTACCAGGCCGTTATTTGGTCTTAATGCCCTATGGACGGGGTGTAAACCTGTCGCGACGTATCCGTTCTGAAAGTGAAAGAAATCGCCTCCGAGCTTTAGCCATTTTAATTAAACCTGCTGGTATGGGACTATTAGTCCGCACAGAAGCAGAAGGGATGGAAGAAGAAGCAATTCTCGAAGATTTAGAAGTTTTGCAGAAACAGTGGGAAACTATTCAAATTGAAGCTAACTCTAACAGAGCGCCTGCACTACTAAACCGTGACAGTGATTTTATTCAACGGGTACTACGAGATATGTATAGTACCGATGTTAACAGAATTGTAGTTGACTCTAGTGAAGGAATAAAGCGAGTCAAAGTACACTTGCTTAACTGGAGTGGGGGCAAACCATTACAAGTTTTGGTTGACCATCATAGTGATCGGACTCATATCCTAGAATACTTCCGGGTTAATGCGGCTATTCGAGAAGCACTCAGACCTAGAGTAGACTTGCCCTCTGGTGGTTATATTATTATCCAACCGACAGAAGCATTAACTGTTATAGATGTCAACTCTGGTTCTTTTACCCGCTCCGCTACAGCTAGGGAAACTGTACTATGGACAAATTGTGAGGCTGCTACAGAAATAGCCAGGCAATTACGACTCCGCAACATTGCTGGGGTGATTATTGTTGACTTTATTGATATGGACTCACGGCGAGACCAATTACAAGTTCTAGAACATTTTAATCAAGTTCTTAGGGCTGACAAGTCTAGACCTCAAATAGCCCAATTGTCAGAGTTAGGGTTAGTTGAATTGACTCGTAAACGTCAAGGTCAAAATATATATGAACTGTTTGGCCGTACTTGTCCAACTTGTAATGGATTAGGACATTTGGTTCATTTACCAGGTGAATCACAAGTTTCTATTGGGGACGTTAATTTGCCTGTCACGAATCGGACACCAGATGTTGAAGAGCCAATAATAACAAGACCTGTAACTATTGCTCCTCCGACTTTAGTTACAGCACCTCCAAGTCCTTCCTGGGAAACAACTCAGGGGTATCAAGAAGTCGAGTCTGTCAATAATAACTCAGATTTGGAATTGTTAAATCATCCTAGTTACCAAGAGTCTACCCGACGGCGAAGACGGCGACGAGTAGGAGTGGGTGAAACAATGCAAGATGAATCACTGGAATTGCAAGAAAGAGAAATGGGGACAGAGATGGAATATCCTCTACTTAACTCAGAAGGATATTCACTGGCAACACCAAACCGACGTCCAGGAAGGGAGATAATTAGACCTATTACTGAACCTCCAGAAGTAGTAACGGTAGAAATGACGCCTGATGAGCAAGATGTTTATGCTTTGATGGGTATTTCTCCTATAAATCTTTTAGAAGAAGGAGCGGTTAAAAATCCCAAATCAGTAATTATTTCTATTCAGACACCTGGGGAGAATAGTATTAAAAGAAGAATAGAAGAAAAGGAAGAGGTTGAAATTGAGTCAGTAGTAGAGTCTGAAATAATTAATGATAATGAGGATGAAGAATTGGAGGAGTTTGACTCATCAATGTCTGTAGAGGAAGAGGATAAAAATGATTTTGATACTGATGAGGAAAATGGTCAGTATGAGGAAAAATTGAGTGATTCAGATGTTGATCTAAGCTTAGATAGTAACGATTCTGATGATTCTGGACCAATTCGTCGTCGTCGCCGTCGTTCTTCGGCAGCTACAGAAGAATAAACAGAATTTACCAATGGATAATTAATACATTTGGTTTAAACCCTATCCTTTTAAGGGGAAAAATAAATAAGATTTTGGCACTTGCTTGAATCAACTATGGTTTTAACCAGAAGTAATTATCCATTATTCATTATCTATTAATTAACATATAATCTTAGTTATGTAAGGGCTTGTTTGACAAGCCCTATTACTAACAAATCTACTTTTCTAGTTATTAATTATCGGATAATTAGCAATTTTATTTTAATTGAAAAAAAGAATTTTACAAATAATTTGGTTAACTAAAATGATTCAAGTTATACGAACTTATCCCAGTAATTAAGATTGTTGCTAAAAACCCTAAACACTTGAAGAGCTAAAGACAAAAAGTTCAGCTTTTAAAACACATTTTACTTAAATAAATATAGCGTATTAAAGATGCACAAATTTGATTTAGTATTAATAGTCTTTAGGAACACTTGAACTATAGCAATCCTAAATTTTGCGTAACAAGTTTTATAATAGCTAGAAATAGCTGAAAACCTTAAAAATTATGACTGCTGACTCCTAACTACTCCCAAAATACTGCAACAGATTAGAGGATTGCTATAGAATTTTTCAGAGATATTTACTAAATTGACATGATATGGTATGAGCTATGGAGCTAATTGACTCTAAATATTTATCTATCACTGCTGGTGTTGATGAAGTGGGGCGTGGGGCATTATTTGGGCCTGTAGTCGCAGCAGCGGTAATTTTGCCAAAAGATATTTTGAATGATTTGGCTGATAGTGGGGTAAAAGATAGTAAGAAATTAACGGAAAAACGTCGGTGTCGCTTGGCAGCTAATATTAGAGCCGTAGCTTTGGATTGTAAAGTCGGTATGGCTTCTGTACGGGAGATTGACCGCTTAAATATTTTGCAAGGTTCTTTATTGGCCATGAAGCGGGCTGTTTTAAAATTAAATCCTCAGCCAGAGTTAGTTTTGGTGGATGGAAATCAAAAAATTAGAGGTTTGGATACTCCTCAGCAGACTATTGTTAAGGGGGATAGTAAGTGTTTAGCGATCGCTGCTGCGAGTATTGTGGCTAAGGTTTGGCGTGATACTTTGATTGTGCGTTTGGCGAAAAAGTATCCTGTTTATGACTTGACTAATAACAAGGGTTATGGTACTAAAAAGCATAAACAAGGAATAGTAGATTACGGCCTGTCGCCTCAGCATCGTCTTTCGTTTTCATTAGGGAGTAGGGGGTAGGGAGTAGGGAGTAGGGAGTAGTGGCGCATCAAGCTTAAAGTAGTGAAATAGATTTTTAATGTCAAGCTGTGAAAAATCAGCATTCTAGCATTTTCCTAAAGTAATATTTAGGGTTTGCTGAAAAAGTATTTTTTAAGGATGTAGGGGAGTAATTTTTTTGCTCAATTATGTGCCCAAAATCCGCTCATTTTTGGTAAGCATTAAGCTATTAGCAGTCAGCAATCAGCTTTTTTTTTGTTGAGGAATTAAACACAATTACTACATATATTTCAGGTTTTCATATGTAGTTTAAACTTTACTGAAGCCAGGAACTCAGTGTTTCAATATGTAAGAATTTCCTCCGGAATGCTGCGCCAACATATTTTCGTATTTTCGTAAAGAATAAAGCAACTAATCAGATTAGCTGATGACCTTTTTCGTGTCGGACTTTTAATTCTCGCCATCAGACTAATTCCTCCTGCAAAAATAATGAATTAATGGCTGATAGCTGATAGCTGAGTGCTGAATGCTTACCTTTTTTAAGCATAAGAATCTGAAAAATAGGTACTTTTTCCAGACCTAAAAAGGTTAAAACTTTTATCTGTCAATCCTGTTAAATTTAATCAGCAACCTCTAATTAATAATTTCTATGGGATAATTGATTTTATTTTTTATTATTGGAGCGGAAGCAGGTTTGGAAACTAAACCCCTAATACCATTTATCAAAAACTTTTCTACATTTTGAGTGAGGGAGGTAGGGACGTTGCATGCAACGTCCCTACAAACAATAATAATTGATATTAACCAGCCAGTAATTATCGCCAAAATTATTCTACCTGTCTAAATTACTTAATAATTGAAGCTTCATCCAAGTATAGAATTACTTTTGGTAATTAGCATAATATTTTAATTGGATGAGTTATTAATAGAATACCATCCATACCAATTTAAAATTACTAACCAAGTAACAGAAAGTAATCCGGCAATACTTAATGTTAATCCACTGTAGGGAATTAATAATGCAAAAACAGGTAAAATTCCGCCACTAATAGTACAAATTATTGCAGCTAAAGAAGTTTGACGATTTGAGCCTAAACCACAAACTAAAAACAGCAATATTGGAGAGATTAAACTCCAGGCAAATTTAGCATCAATTAAACGACTAAAGTAAGTTAAAGTCAGTAAACAAGCAAAGAAAATTCCTCCTAATATTCCCACATCTCGCAAACTTAAAGGTAGAGAAAAATATAAGAGAATTAACCACCATAAAAATAAGAGGGGAGCTAATATTAATAGGCGAGGTAATATTCCTGTATTTTGTAGTGAGTCTGTGGCAGTAAAAACTCCAAAAGGATTTTTAACGGAAACATTATCATCAAATATCCAAGTAAATTTTTGACCTTGATTTAACTCTATAGTTTTAGTCGGAACAATACCACTTGCAAAGTCTGCTTTGGGAAAGTTTGCTAATGCTATTAATCGGAAGTTTGATAATAATTGATTATTGGCATTATAAATCCAACG
>JBFRWR010000845.1:0-10269 GCA_051439685.1 Trichodesmium sp. | reverse complement strand
TTATTCCAAGATAATGAGTTAATAACTCATAGCTGAAAGCTGATAACGCAGTTCCTCTGTAAGAGGCTAGCTGATAGCTAAAAGCTAGTTAATTAGTGGCATTATACGCCATTTGCCAAAAGTCTTTTTCTAGTCTGGCGACATTTAAAAAAGTAGTTTCAGCTTGACTTTTTACTGTTGTTGAGGTATTACAAACTACCTCATTAGCTTGTGTCTCTAGTAGTTTAACATAGTTTGTGAATTCTGGATTTCCCCAACGGTTAGCAAATTCATTATAAGGGGGTGGCATTTCTCCAGGTAATTGCCAACCTTGATTATAAGCTAGTTCAATTCCCCATAATGCAGTTGCTTGTACTGGATATGGCATCTCAGTTAATTTATTCATAAAGTCACAATATTCTGTACAAGTTAATTGTTTTTTACTATTCAAATCTAATTGTCTTTCTGTGGCTTTATCTTTAAACCAATTAAGTTCATCTTGCAGAGCATTTAGTCCGCTAAGAATTACATCAAAATGAGAAGTTGGAGCATGAGTTAAAATTCTGCCTACCATCCGAGTAAATTCTACAACAAATAGATAATCTTGTACCAACCAAGTGTTAAATTTTTGAGGCTTAATAGTAGCTAATTTACATTCATTTAAAAATGGATGTACGGTAGCTTCTTGCCATTGTTCAGAGTATTTTTTTAAGAGTTCTTGACAGTTCATAAATTATTTCAGGCATCAATTTCAAGCTTTTATTCAATTACAGGACTTACGCATTAGGAACGAGTTTTGGTCGTTTGAGATTGCGTCGCTCTCGCTTGCTATCGCAAAGCTGCGCTAACGCAATGACAGAATTTCGTTGTTTTGCGTAAGTCCTAAATTATTTATCGATCAGGTACTCTGCCACTGCTTGGTATGCTGGCAGGGAAGTTGGGTCAATCTTGGCATTTTTAGCCACAGGAAAAGACGCAAACCGCACAATAATCATCTCTGCGGAGGGATCGATATAAATGGTTTGTCCATGGACACCACGGGCAGCAAAAGCACCATTTTCATTATGGAAAACCCACCACATACTGCGATAACTACCTTCTAAAATTGTGTAACCCGCTTTGGCAAAAGCATCTTTATCTCCACCAGTTCGGATATTTTCTACAACTTTTTCGGGAAAAATTTGCTCACCGTTAACTTTCCTTCGGGGAAGTCAAAGCTCTCCGGTGGGGGAGCGTCGTATGGGAAAGCCAGGGCCAGGATTCGGATACCTTCACAAGCTAAACTTTCATACTGCTGTTGACAAGCTATGAGCATTTTGTTATTATCAATATCAATACAGGGGGAGGACATCACCTCTGTCTAAACAGCGGTCAGGGTTTCCCAGACTGAAGAATCCCGCTTTTTCCCGTAAGGGCAACGTCGGGAGTATGTCAATAACACCACCATTTAACATTAGTAAACCAATTAGACCTAAATCCCGCAGCGACGCACTGAGTCCACCTCCCGCAAAAGGAGTACCTTTGCCATCCACAGTCATATATCCATCTTGTTCCGCACCTATCTTGCTCCAGATTCCCTCAGACAATAATTCTGTCAGCTCCTTACCTGTAACCCGTGAGACAATCCAAGCCAGTGCATCAGTATTGACAGTTTTGTAGCCAAAAGACTGACCGTGAGTTCCATTCTGTTGTACTGTCTGGAGGTACTCGAAATAACCGTTAGGACCTGTGTAGTCTGTAGGTTTTGGGAGTGGATTTGCCGCAGCCGAATATATCCAGATATCAGCATTCGGGTCAGAGTAGTCCTCGCTGTAGTCGAGTGCTGTAGTCATATCCATTACTTGGCGTACAGTCGCACTACCAAAAGCACTATCTGTAAGTTCGGGTACTATAGAAGATACTTTTGCAGTGTCGTCAAGTACACCCTCTACCACGAGTATTTCAGCCAACAGCCCGGTAAATGATTTGGTCATCGACATTGCAGCGTGCTTGCCAGTTTCATCAAGACAACCAAGGTATTTTTCATAGACAATTTTACCTTTGTGTAAGATAAGGATGCCGTCTGTGTAGTTGGATGAAAGTGACTCAGCCCAAGTCATGGGTTCCCCGCCACCAAGGGGCGTAAATGTTAAAGAGTCGATATTATTATCAATGGCGTATTCTAATAGTATTGGTGAACCAATCCCGCGACTTACCTGTTCGGTAGGCATAAGTTCGCGGATATGGCAAACAGTCCAGCGCAACTTGGGAAAGCTAAAGTAGTCTGATTCAGGCTGCATTATTAGTTTGTCAGATGTTGGAGGAAACCCTTCCATCCAACCCAAAGTCTTTGGATCTGATTCCTCGGCACTCAAAAATTCTTTAGACTGAGTTGTTTCTTGGTTGAGACTTTCAACATTACTATTACTAGCACAACCAAAGAACATCAAAAGAACACAACAGCTTAAAAAAAATATTACTTGTTTCTTTATTTTGAATTTTGTCATTACTTTTTGACTGGATATATTCATTAATTGATAATGGATAATTGATAATTACCTCTGGTTAAAACCATAATGGAATTGAATATGGGGAAATCTTATTTCTTTAATTGATAATTATTTGTTAATTGATATAGAATTTCTCATAAAGATGAGGTACAGTTACGATACCCCTAAATCCCCCTTGAAAAGGGGGACTTTGAAGACTCCCCCCTTTTTAAGGGGGGCAGGGGGGGATCTAAAACTTTATCTCACCAATTTGAGAAACGCTATAATTAATTCAGGTTCTCCTAGACTGGTTATAGCCTCTTAGTAGTTGAAATAGCTCTAAACCCTTAAGAGATTAATTATCAATTATCAATTATCAATTATTAATTATCCTATAGAATCTATTTCTGCTAATTCTAACCATCTTTCTGTTGCAATATCTATTTCTTGACCTAAATTTTCTACTTTTTCATGGAGTGTTTGAACTTCGCTAAAATCTGTTGGAGGTGCATTATAAAGTTGATTTTCTGCTTCAGCTTTTTCAGCTTCTAATTGAGCAATTTTTTTCTCTAAATTCTGATATTCTCGCTTCTCTTTTGATGATAATTTTCTTTGCCCAGTCTTATCACGAGAAACTCTGTCTGACTTTTGTTGTTTAGACTGACTTTCCTTTGGCTTTTCCTCAACTTCTACAGATTTTTTGTTTGCTGCTTCTACTTCTTTATAATCTAAATAAAGTGAATAATTTCCCGGATATTGTCGTAAATTTCCTACTGCTTCAAAAGCAAAAATTCTATCTACAGTTCGGTCGAGAAAATAGCGATCGTGAGACACTACAATTACACAACCATTAAATTCTTCGAGATACTCTTCCAATACTGCTAAAGTTTGTACATCTAAATCGTTAGTCGGTTCATCTAAAATCAAAACATTAGGGGCACTCATCAATACTTTTAACAGAAATAATCGTCTTTTTTCCCCACCAGAAAGTTTATAAACAGGAGCATATTGTTGAGTACCTGGAAATAGAAATCTTTCCAACATTTGAGAAGCACTAATTTGAGTACCATCTGCTGTTTGAACATATTCTGCCACGTCTTTTATATACTCAATTACTCGTTGATTTTCTGTTGCAGAATCCAGTAAATCTTCTGAATGTTGGTCAAAATAACCGATATGTATTGTTGTCCCTATTTCTACTTTGCCAGAATCAGGTTCAATCCTCCCTGTAATAATATCCATTAAGGTTGATTTTCCCACACCATTACCACCAATAATTCCCACTCTATCTTCAGGCACAAATTCATAAGTAAAATCCTTAATCAAGGTTCTATTATCGTAGGATTTAGAAACATTTTCTACCTCAATAACTTTTTTGCCAATTCGACGACCAGCAGTAGAAATATCCACCTTTCCTAATGCTTCTTTAAATTCTCTTCCTTGCATTTCATCTATGCGTTGAATCCTAGCTCTTTGTTTAGTGCTGCGAGCCTTCGGACCCCGTTTCAACCATTCTAATTCCCGGCGTAATATACCTTGATGTTTCTTTTGAGAACTAACGATTGAATCTTCGGCTAAAGCTTTTTTTTCTAAAAAGTAGGAATAATTGCCAGAATAAGTGTAAATATCCCCTCTATCTATTTCCAGAATCTTATTAGTAACTCGGTCGAGAAAATAACGGTCGTGAGTAATTAATAAAATTGCTCCCGAAAAAGTATTTAAGTAACTTTGTAACCATTCTACAGACATAGCATCTAGATGGTTTGTTGGCTCATCCATTAACAAAACATCAGGTTCAGCAAGTAAGGCAGTCGCTAAAGCAATTCGTTTACGATAACCTCCAGATAAGTTACTAACTTTAGCCTCAAAATCTAGAATTCCTAATTGACTCAGGATAATTTTTGCTTTAGTTTCTAACTCCCAAGCATTAGTAGAATCCATCTTTTGAGTTACTTCAGAAAAACGCGCCATTAACCGATCGTCTTCTGGATGATGAGCTAATTTTTCTGATAGTTCTTCGTACTCTTTTACCAATGCCATTTGTTCCCCACTGTCGGCAAAAACCTGTTCTAAGACAGTATTATTTTCATCTAAATCTGGTTGTTGAGGCAAATAAATAATCCTCACATTTTGATTGACTAAAATTTGACCGCTGTCTGTAGGTTCTAGACCAGCAATCATTTTTAATAGAGTTGATTTTCCCGAACCATTTGTACCAATTAAACCAACTTTATCATTAGGGTCTAAACTGAAACTAGCATCTTTTAAAATTTCTTTAATGCCAAAGTCTTTTTTGACTGATTGAAGTGTAAATATACTCATTTTTTTTTAGGGAATAGGGAGTAGGGAATAGGGAGTAGAAAATAAGAAGAACAACTGTATCTCAGTAACTTGAGAAATGCTGTTACTAATTAAGCTAAGATTTAGATTATACATCAATTGTAGCTTAAAGCAAAGGCGGTCAAAAAATGTTTGATATTAACGATAATTTTTAATATGAGCTAATATAGTAATTTTCAATAATTTGCGATTGAATAAACTGTAGGGTTTTGGTTTCAAAATCCCATTTTTTCTTGGGTTGTGAGACTAAACCTCGTTAGAGAAAATCTTAGAACCTATTTAATTCCTATAGCTGAATATTTAGATCAAAAAGTAATTAAATTTTGACTGAAATATAGTTTTATTATCTAGGAGTTTTCGAGACCAAGGGGGTTTAGAGACCAATGGGGTTTAGAGACAAAGGGGGTTTGGTCTCCAAACCCCTACCCATATAATTTTTATTATGAATAGATATTAAAAATTAGTTGAAAAAGACAACTTATGTATTGCTGGTTTCTTGATTTGGCAATAAATAAATTATCCCTGAAATTATTGTTAAAGCAACAGAAATCCAAAACATAATTATTGTAGGAATTTCCCAAATTTCAGGTAAAGGAGCAATTAATAAACTAATAGCAATAATTTGACTTACAGTTTTTAATTTCCCCCAAATATTAGCTCCTAAAACTTTTGTTTGATTAACACGCCATCCAGCTATAGTTAACTCCCGACCTAATATTAAAAATACTCCCCAGGCGGGAACTTTTCCTAATTCAATTAATGCTAATAAAGGTGCTAAAACTAATAATTTATCTACTAAAGGATCTAAAAATTTACCTAAGTCGGTAATTTGATTAAGTTTCCGTGCTAAATAACCATCTAAAAAATCTGTAGCTGAAGCAATTAAAAAGATCGCTAAACATATCCAAAGATTTTGATTTGTAGGAGTTTTAAGAAGATAAAAAATTAAAGGTATTCCGATAAGACGGGAACAGGTAATTAAATTAGGTATGTTCATTAATACAGCAGTTATATTTTAGTTATGTGTACAGAAAATTTGCTCAAAAAAAAAGGTCAGGATTCAGGAGTCAGCAGTCAGCTTTGAATTATTAATTTATTTTTATACAAAATCAGGAATTAGTCTCTCAAGAGAATTAAAGGTTATGTTGGCATAGCATTCCCCAGGAAATGAAATTAGAGTTGCTTGATTCTTTGCAAAAGCTGAATGCTTAGAAAAAAAGAGTAATTGCTAAAAATACAAAAGTAGAAAAACAGATATAGCAATCATATTTAAGTTGCCAGATTTGAGTAGCATTTAGGAGTCAGAAGTGATATTTTTTTAAGGGTTTCAGCTAAAACTAACTATCAGAAAAATTATGACATCTTATTCCTGATTGCTATACCTGAGAAAGATTAAGAATATAATCAAAATAGCATAATTGATAGAGGAATAAAAAATGTACCTACACATACTACTTTTCTCTTTTATTTTCTCCTGAATTATGATTAGTTGTCCTGACTCCTACCTCAATTCTCAATTTCACCTAAATATCATTATCATATAATAATTTTTCATCATTCATCCCATATATCTTTTCCCAAAGTCGTGAGGTACGGTTATATTTTTGTCTTTTTGTTCCCTGTTCCCTATTCCCTGTTCCCTGTTCCCTCAAACCTAAAATTTTGTACCTTACCAGTATGGGAATTGCTATAATTAATAATTAAACAATTCAGATTGAAAATTTATCCTTGGATAGAGGATAAAATCAAAAAAGTTCCTGAAGTTTCAATTCCCTTTTTAAAAGAAGGAATAATTATTAATCAGACTCTTTATCTGTTAGTATAGCAATTCCCAAGAAGCTTGAGGTACCCGCATTCCTTGGTTTTAGGGAGTAGGGAGTAGGGAGTAGGGAGTAGGGAAGATGAGGAAATGGGGAGTAGGGCAAGAGAAAAACAACTGTACCTCAGAAAGAGTGAGAAACGCTATATTAATAATTAAATGTTGTCACTGCGGGCCGGAATGCCCGCGTGGGTGTACCTCAGAAAGAGTGAAATCCGCTATATATAATAATTTGTAGTCTAAATCTCAATTAGACAATTGTTATAATTATTGAGATTAATTTTATTAGCTAAAATTACCATTATGTCTAAATCAAGAGAAGAAGTAAAACAATTATTAGAGCAATTGATTTTTGATGATGAACGTCCTCAAGATTGGGTGCAAGATGTTTGGGGAATGAGTCCAACTTTGGGGGAAACAGCAGCTAAATTGCTAGATGTTTTTGAGGTGTTAATTACATCTTGTTCAGAGGCTGAATTAAATGATGTGCTGCAAACTTTTGATGCAGAATTATTAGAGGATATTAATGAGTAATTTTGTTTCTAGATCATACCAATTTGATAAATGTTTAGTACAAATAGATAGGGTATTTTTTAGAAGTCAGCAGTCAGAAGAAATAGCTTAGATGCCATTTCTGTGATTGCTGATTCGTGGGTATGATTTGTATTTTTTGGTAATTGCTGAACTATTGAATAAGAAAGATTTGAAATTGTTCAATTTTGATTTTCATACCTTGATTCAGCAATTCCCCATTTCTTAGTTTAGAATTTATCTTTTTAGTCAACAGAAAATTTGATATAAAGTATTTTGATTACCCTTGTTATTCGTAACATTATTTTTCAAAATTGTATAAGCTGTTCATCATTCAAATTTATGCCTTGATATAAGCTAATCAAAGAGTTCAACTTGTAAAATCGGCGGTTTAAATGCGTAACAGCTTATAACAATATGATTTAAGTTGTCAGATTTTGCAGACTTTTAGAGAACAGTTAAGAAGAATAAAATGTCTAAAAATGAATATGATATAGCAATCCGCGCATAGGTTGTGATAAATTAAAAAGTTAATAAAAAAGTTGAAACTCCCACCTGTTCTCTATTCCCTATTCCCTATTCCCTGTCACCTTTCTCTTTAATTTATATTTCCTGATAGATTCAATCTGTTAAAGATAAGTTAAAAATTAATCACTCTTAATTTTTTCAATTAATTGCCTAATCTTTTTCAGTTGAAAATCATCTACTAAACAAGTTAATTTATCAGCTAATAAAGAATAAGATTCGGGAATTTCGGTAATCAATTCTAAAATAGTATCATCATTTAAAGCTCTACTTGCATAATATAATTTTTCTAACCATTGTGGAGGCATTACAGTTAAATCTTCTGGTTTTAAATTTTCTAATTTCGGTTTATTTTTGGTTGAATTTTCTGATTCTTCTGCATAAATATATTTAACTCCTAAGTGTTTTTCTATGGCTGTAAAAATTTCTAATTCTTCAAATGGTTTTATGATTAAATCATCACATCCTGCGGATAAAATTACCGACTTTTCGGCTTCTAATACACTGGCAGTTAAGGCGATAATTACTGTTCTTTTGTCTTTAAGTTTACCTTTAATATATTCAGTTGCATCATAACCATTCATTACAGGCATTTTGATATCCATCCAGATTAAATCGGGATGCCAAGTATTCCATTTTTCAATTGCATCTTGACCATTAATCGCTTCTTTTAATTGAAATTGTAATGGCTGTAGTAATTTAATTAATAATTGACGATTAACTTGCTTATCATCTACAACTAATATTTTATAATTAGGCTGATTTGGTTGTAAGCCAATGGGATAACGAACTGATTTTTCTATTTTTCTATCTGTGGATTTAGCTAAATTAACTTTAATATCAAAAGCAAAAACTGAACCTTGATTAATTTCACTTTTAACAGTAATGTTTCCTCTCATTAATTTAATGAAATTACGAGCAATAGATAAACCTAAACCTGTGCCTTCTTGACTTTTTTTGCCTAATTCTGTTTGGGTAAATGCTTCAAATATTTTGTCTAGTTCTGCTGCTGCTATTCCTACTCCTGTATCTTGTACAGTAAACAGTAAATCATAATTAGTTATTGGTTTTTCTGGAGATGGAATTTGATGTCTAAAAGATGACGAAATATTATCCTCATAATTATCTAAATCTGGTTGTACCCCTCTCAAGGTAACTGAAAGATATACTCCACCTTTTTCAGTGAATTTAATGGCATTATTAAGTAAATTAATTAAAACTTGACGTAACTTTTTTTGATCGGTACAAATATATCTAGGAAGATTCTCTGCTCTGGTAAATACTAATTCTAATCCTTTGGCTTCAGCACTTAATTCAAAAAGTTTCTTGACTTCATCTAAAAAGTCATATAAATCAAAATTTTCGGCATTAAATATTTGTTGGCCTGCCTCTATTTTTGCCAACTCCAAAATATCATTAATCAAACTGAGCAAATATTCACCACTATTATAAATAATATTCATATTTGCTTGAGCTTCTTTAGTTAAACTTGTCTGACGTTTCATAATTTGAGAAAAACCTAAAATTGCATTTAGAGGAGTGCGTAACTCATGGCTCATATTAGCAATAAAACGGTTTTTTGCTTGATTCGCTACTTCTGCTTTTTCTTTAGCTATAACTAATTCTTGTTCTGTTTTTTTCCGGTCAGATATATCTTGAAAAGAACCATATAATCTCGTACAAACATGATTATTTAATTCTGCTTGTCCAGTGGCGACAACCCAAATTTCCCTGCCTTTTGCTGTCAGTAATTTTACTTCTACATTCCAAGGTATTCCATCTTGCATTCCCTTTTCTAAGCTTTGAGCGATCATCTTGCGACTTTCCCCCTCTGGATAAAAGTTAATTGCTGTTTCTAGATCGGGTTCAAAATCTGGTGGAACTTCGTGTATTTCTTTCGTTATAGGAGACCAATAAAGTTTTTTCTCCATCGGGTCAAGTTCCCAAGCTCCGATCCTACCTTGACGACTCATCTCTTCTAACATTTTTTGCTGACGAACAAGTTTAATTTCAGCTTGTTTCTGAGCGCTAATATCTCTCAAAACACCAATAATATAATCTTGACCATTTAAGTTACTGACTCTTGCGGAGAGTAGAATGGTTTTCTTGAGACCTGATTTGATCCGAAACACTACTTCAAACTCAGAAATATATCCCATCTGATGTAAAGTTTCTCGGAAATTCTGAAAATCATCTAGGTTGTCCCATAAGTTCATTTCTACACAACTTTTGCCGATAACTTCGGTGTAAGAGTAACCTAAAAATTGACTAAAACTATCATTAATATCTAAGCAACGTCCTTCAGCTAAAGTTGCAATCCAAGCAGGTTGAGGACTGCTCTTAAAAATGGTTGAAAATTTCAGTTCTGATTGATACAGAGCTATTTCGGTTTCTTTGCGTTGGGTAATATTTATAGACATCCCCACTATCCGAATCGGAACATCTTGACTATTAGTTATCACTTTACCAGTTACTTGTAGCCATATCCATTGACCGATATTTTCCGTATCCATTACCCGATGCTCAATTTGAAAAGTTCCTCGGGTTTTAATTGCTTGTTCGTGAGCATGGTTAAGAGCTTCTCTGTCATCAATATGAACTGCTGCC
>JBFRWR010000844.1:0-4483 GCA_051439685.1 Trichodesmium sp. | reverse complement strand
AAAATCAAAGAGTTAGAAGGAATTCAATTAGACGATCATTGGGCTGTTCCCAAAGCTTTTGGTAATAGCAATCAACGTCAGGCGTTAACTAGCTTAACCAAAAAGGTGTATAGTTATATTAAAGCTAAAAATCCTCAAATGGTGGTTAGCGTTTCACCTAATCCTTACAACTTTGCTGTCTCGAAATATAATCAAGATTGGTTGTGGTGGGTAGAACAAGGTATCGTAGATGAAATAGTGTTGCAGGTTTATCGTCCAACACCAGAAGCGGTAGTAGCAAGCTTATCAAATTCTGGTATATACACTGCTTCTTATTATGTGCCAGTTGGAGTTGGTATCTCAGCCACCTGGAATGTTGTTCCTTTCTCACTTAATACAGTGCAAAAACAGGTTGAAGCCGTCAAAGAGCAAGGCTACGGCTATTCGATTTTTAGTTGGGAATATCTGGTGTTACGTCGTTTATCACAGTTTTTTTAAGAGGAAACAGACAACTAAGAATCTATTTAAAAATGTAGAAAAATTTTCGAGAAATGCTATAGCACCAGGGAATAGGGAATGGCAGAGTGTTCAATGGTTCTAGGATTTAAAAATTTCCTAACCTTAGTGCGTAGGGCAAACACAAATATGCTGCCCCGATCTTTGAGCTTTTATTCTTCACTCATAATTTTAGGAACTCTAAAAAAGTCTCCATCTTGCTCTGGAGCGCAAGAGAGAATTTCTTCTCGGTTAGGAAAAGGTTCTAAATTATCATTACGAGTTATATTACTAACATCAATTGCTCTGGTAGTGGGAGGGACTGTTTCTGTATCTAATTCACTCAACTGTTCAACATATTCCAGAATACTGCTTAACTGAGTAGTAAATTGTTTTTCTTCTTCTGGCTTAAGTTTTAATCTAGCTAAATGTGCAACTTTCTGCACTTGTTCAATGTCTATTTTCATCAGTAATTTTTCCTATTTGCAACACTATAAAAAAATGAGTTAAAGGGGTTGTTATCTAGAGATAAATTCTCCAGGACTTACCGAAATAATTAATAATTAAACAATTAAATAATTAAGGTTTAAAGCCTCCCCTTTTAAGGGAAAAAAATAAATCTTTTCCTTTTATTCAATCCTCTTCCTTTTAGGGAGAGGTAATTATCAATTATCAATTATCCATTATCCATTATTGAAGCCCTTTTACTACTTTTGTTCCTATTGTTAGAACTACTCCCTACTCCCTACTCCCTAATTAATTAGAAAAATACATCTTTATTAGAACGTCCTGTAGTTTTCAACCAATTTTGAGCTTCAATATAATTATTAGGAGCTAAACTAATTGCTTGTTGCCAATATTCTCCTGCTTTATCAAACCAGCCATCTGCTTCCTCAGAATTTCCTGTTTCTTTAGCTTTTTCACCTCGATAGTGAAAAATTACGGCAATATTATTTAAAGCTTGAGGCATTCTCGGATTATTTTCTAAAGCTTGATGATAATATTCTAATGCTCGATCATGTTCGCCATTACTAGCATGAATTAAGCCTATATTATAAAGAATATAACTTCGGTCATTAGGATCGTCTTCTAATTTTAAAGCTTCATTATAATTTTCTAAAGCTTCAGCATATTCTCCATCTCCTTGTGCAGACATTCCATCGCGATAATAGGCAAATGCTTCTTTAGCTTGATTATTTGTTGGTAGTAACTTCAAAATCAAATCTGCCATCACTGTAAATGATTTGTCAATGAAGTTATCATTACGTTGAGTTCTGGGCATATTACAATTCTATTTTATGAGGTACATAGACTAGAGTAGAACAATTTTGATAAGTTACGCACACTTGTCCCAATAAATTTGTCGGCCAATTTTTTTGACAGTGCTTTTAAAATTGATAAATTATAGCATAATTCTTAAAATAATACTTATTTGACCTATTAAAAATCAACAGCTAATCACTCGACATTAAACTTTTTAAAAGCTATTTTTTTTACTGTTAGGAAAAGATTGTTCAAAATCAAGTTCAATTTATTATTGAATTGCTTTCAATATTCTATTCAAAATATCTAATATAGCGGTTTTCAGTAGGCGTGAGGTACATCAACGATCCCCCTAAATCCCCCTTGAAAAGGGGGACTTTCAGTTCCCTCCTTGAGAAGGGGGGTTAGGGGGGATCGAAAGCGGTGTACCTCACTAACCTGGGAAATGCTATATACCGTTTTCTGATTAAATATCAAAGCATTTCTAGATAAAGTTGATTAATGGATAATTGATAATGAAAAATCACCTCTAGTTAAAACTATCAAATTGAAGATAGTTCAGCAATTAACAATTTTAATTATTCCGTAGGAATAGAATTAATAATTACCTCTTATTCAAACCGATAGGATTGACTAAAAGGATTTTGTGGGATTTTATCCCCGATCCAAGGATCGGATTCAAGGCGTGAATTTTTGAATGAATAATTATTACAGATTGTTTGTAAAGTGAATATAAATTAAGGAGATAGGGAACAGGAAATAGGTAGGAATAAATAATCAATAATTATTATTAATAATATAGCAATGTATCTATCTACCAGATTTCAATCCCTTGAATTATTACAACTTATTATCTTTTGGTCACTATTGACTCTCTTAATACTTATTTGACAAAAATTATCTTAACTATCAACTATCAACTATCAACTATCAACTATTAATTATTAATTATTAATTATTAATTCTTCGGTAAGTGCCTTTTTAGCTCTGGAAAAAGTACCTGGTTTTCAGTTCTTTATGCTCAAGCACATTTTTGGCACATAGTTGGTTGGGGAAAAAATTACCCAATTATTAATTATTAATTATTAATTATTAATAATTAAATAATTCGCGCCTTGAAGCCTCCCCTTGGATAGGGAAAAAAAGTGATCTTGAATTTCCCGATATTCAATCAAGAACGGTTTTAACCAGAGGTAATTATCAATTATCCATGATCAATTATCAATTAATGAATCCCCTACTCCCCTATTCGTGAAAAAAGACTTTTTCAGCAAACCCTAATCTCAAGAGGTTAATGACCAGACCTCACATAACTGATATAAGATTTATCTAACAATTTTTGATAAGACAATATACTAGATTCAGAACGACCTTTTCCACGAGTAGCTTCAATAATCCAAACATTAGGATATCCATTATCAATTCGATAATTACCATGACGTTCTATACCTATCAAACATGAATGTTCGCTCTTTCCATATTCACAAAAGACCACTTTTTGCCATCCTAAATTATTCAGTAAAGATTGTAAAAAATCTTTTGAATAAAGAAATTGATGACCCCATCCATGAAAGGCTCGATTCATAGAAAATGTAGAATCAATTCGCTTTTGTGGATTAGTTTCTGAGAGATTAAAATGAGTAGAAAGTACCCACTCAAGAGCAGGAGTAGAAAGTCGAATTACACCACTAGGTTTAAGACTTTGCCAAACATTATTGAGGAAAGCGATCGCTCCTTCAAGACTTAAATGTTCGAGAAAATGTTCGCCATATACATATTCTAAATTATTAAAAGGCCAAGGTTTAGTTACATCCATTACTTGGTCAATACCAGGAAAAGGACGAATATCGACATTCCACCAGTCAGACATTATATTCTGGGGACCACAACCTACCTGGACTTTTTTGATGCCATTGGGATGATTGGGACTATTACGGGAGGTGTTATTTTTGCTGGATAAATTCATAGATTTTTGCTTGATTAGAAAGGAAATTTTTAATACTTAGTTTTAATTAAATTTTTTATAAAATTTTCAATCAAATTGGTATATCTTTTTGTATGGTATCCTAAATAATATCCTTGTCAACTTCTTGATATTGGTGAGTAACTCAATTATCCAAAAAATCAGGTATAAAGCATCTCCATTCATGGATAAAAAAGAAAAAAATTACTTAAATCAAATAAATAAATTCTGGCTTCTGGTGAAAATTTAACTAAAATATTTACATCGATATTTTAATTAAATTTGTCGGTTAAAATTGATCCAAAAAATAATAATTATTGCTCTGCTGATTAAATCCAAAAGTCTTTATCTGTAAAGGTTATAGTCTTTTTTCATCCAGAAAAAGTGCAACAATTCTTGCTCAAACTATCAAAAAGTCAGGATTTTAGGCAAACCAAGGGTAGAAAAATCTCCGAACAATTATTTCTCTGATGTTCTCAGTCTCCCCACCCTCCCCACACTTCCCACATGTCCCACACTTCCCACCCTCCCTACACTCTGCTTTTTTCAGCAAACCCTAATTATCAGGATTGTATATCAACGGCCGTTGATCCCTACAAGATATGATGGTTCTGGATAAGTCCTGATAAATCTAAAGAAACACCTCAAATATCCCCTATAGAACCCCTAAGCGGATCTATAAAATTAGCTGGAGAGATCGGGGGACGGGGATATGGGGATATGGGGATATGGGGAGATTGGGGCTATTTTTCTACTTTTTTCCCTATTCTATTTCACCGAAAT
>JBFRWR010000843.1:0-3023 GCA_051439685.1 Trichodesmium sp. | reverse complement strand
GTGGTACTATTAATATGAAACAAGATTTTTCCAGCCATGGCTATGAAATTATTAGGGAAATGGAACGTCACCAACAAGAGGGAGAAGTTACATATCAAGCACTAGCTATTAAACAAGACCAACAAGTAGTCATCAAAGAATTTCGTTTTGCAGATGGAGATGCTAATTGGGCAGGATTTGAAGCTTACGAACGGGAAGTAGAAATCCTCAAACAATTACAACATCCTCGTATTCCTCAATATATTAATTCCTTAGAAACTTCAGAAGGATTTTGTTTAATCACAGAATATCAAGAGGGTCAATCTTTAGCAGAAAGAAGAAGTTTTACCCCAGAACAAATTAAGCAAATTGCTATTTCAATTCTAGAGATTTTAGTTTATTTACAAAAGCATACACCTCCAATTATTCATGGCAATATTAAACCAGAAAATATATTAGTTGCACCTAGTTCTGTTAATAACAAATTCCCTACTGCATATTTAATTAATTTTGGTTTTGCACGAAGCGGTATAGAAGATGCTTTTAGCGAAGGTGTTAGTGGGACTCCAGGATTCATGGCACCAGAACAAGAATTGAATGGTACTGTTACTATTAATTCTGACTTATATAATTTAGGTGTCACCCTAATTTGCTTGCTCACAGGTACTCGCAGCACAGATGTCAAGAAATTAATTGACCGCAACTACCGCTTTAATGTCAAAAAATTAATGCCACAACTGAGTACATTATTTACGATGTGGTTAGAGAAGATGGTATCTCCTAATAGCAGCGATCGCTTTGAAAATGCAGCAGCAGCTTTAGCTGCACTCAAACCAATTCCTGTTTTTGGTGACGCTGCTAATTTTAAAAATGTCGCTATGGCGATGCAACCTGTAAAAGCATCTGCCATGATCGGAATGGCTAGTATTACTGCTCTTGCCATCTTGGCAACCAGTTTAACAGTTTTCCGACAACAAAGATATCAAACAAATTACCCAAGAACACAAAGACCGCAACCGGAAAGAGCTATTAGCTCTCGCAGCAGTTCAATTTCTAGATTAAAAGCAACGGGAGAATGTCAGGGATGCGACCTCCGCAGCGCCAACTTAGCTGCTGTCAAAATTGAAGATGCTTATTTGGCAAATGCAGATTTACGGAAAGCTAATTTAAGGGGGATTGAATTTCGGGGAGCAAGATTACAAAATGCTAATCTCAGAGAAGCAAAACTACAAGGCGCTTATCTAAATCGAGCTAAACTACAGCAAGCAGATTTATCTCGCGCTCGTTTAGAAGGCGCAAACTTGAGTGGTTCAGATTTCGAGAATGCAAAACTGGAAAAAGCTTTTCTTGGTGGAGCAAGTTTACATAGAGCAGTTTTAGAAAGTGCAAATTTACGACAAGCTAATTTATCTGGTGTAAATTTGCATAGATCAAATATGCAAGGTGCTAATCTCCATAGTGCGAATCTTGAAGATGCTAAACTGACTAAAGCGAATTTAAAAGGAGCTAATCTTCACAATGCTAAATTACAAGGTGCAAATGTATATAGTTCTAGTCTCCGAGGTGTGAATCTCCGAAATGCAAATTTAACAGATGCTAGTCTGGGGCGAGTGGATTTAGTGGGAGCTGATCTAGCTGGAGCTAAGTTAATGGGAGCTAACCTGGAGAGAGCTAACCTCAAGGGAGCTAACCTCAAGGGAGCTAATTTACAAGGTGCGAATCTTGAGGGTGCAAATATTGAAGGTGTGAATTTTCAAGGTGCTATTATGCCTGATGGTAGTTTAAATCAGTAGAGCAAGTAGGGGTTTGGAGACCAAACCCTTTGCTAAGTCAGTGTATCTAGCAATAGACATTTCCAGAAAAGAGGGAACAGGGAACACTTAAGTGGAAACAGGGGGGAGTAATTGATAATTTATAGATAAGAATTGATCGGGACTTAGGCAAAACCGCCGTATCTAGTAGGGGCGATTAGCCAATCGCCCCCTACAGATCGTGTATCTTTTCTTATGTTGCGTAATATCATGTCCGGATAATTAATGATAAAAAACTTCTGACTCCTGAGTTCCGGTTCCCCTCCACAGAAGGGGTTAGGGGTGGGTTGACTCCGGGTCTCCTGTCTTCCCCTCCACGGTCGGGGTTAGGGGTGGGTTGTCTCCTGTCTCCTGTCTCCTGTCTCCTGTCTCCTGTCTCCTCCGTAATTATTTATCACTGTTCAACCGGACATGATATAAGTCCTGTAATATTGTGGAGATAGCAATAATGAAACTGAATCAAGAATATCAACCAAATCAAGAATTAAATCAAAGCTTTCCTCTACTAACTCCTAAACAAAACTGCACTGATTTTAATTCCCTACTTGATTATCTCAAAAATCATCAGCACGAACTCAAGTCTAGTCTGAAAAATTATGGTGCTATAGTTATTAGGGGATATGAAGTGAAAACTCCTGAGCAGTTTCAACAGGTGGGATTGAGTATTTTTCCCAATCTGCAAAATCAATATCCTGGTGGCGCACCTCGTCATCAAGTTGCTGAATATGTTTGGAGTGCCTCTGAATTAGCAAGTTATCTACCAATTGCTGGTCATACAGAATTATCTTACTCTCCATCAGACAAACCTGCTTATATATTATTTTTTTCGCCTCAAGTTGCTAAAAGTGGAGGCGAAACTCCAATTATTGATATGAAATCAGTTTTATTAGATTTACCCGAACAGTTACAGGAAAAGTTTGCTCACAACGGTTTAGTCACAAAACTTTTTTGGGTAAATACGCAGCAAAAATTATTTGATGTGCGATTATGGCAGTGGCCTTGGTTTCGTGATGTTAAATCTTGGAAAGCTGTATTTAATACTGAGGATAAAGGTTTAGTCGAAACAAAATGCTTTGATGCAGGACGACAGACTGAGTGGCTTACTAATGACAATTTAATTGTTTCTTGTACAATGCCAATAATTAGTTCTCATCCTATCACAAAGGAAATTGTCTGGACTGGATGGTTCCCTTGGTTTCATATCTGGGGTGTTTGTATTGATGCGTGGTTTGC
>JBFRWR010000842.1:0-7220 GCA_051439685.1 Trichodesmium sp. | reverse complement strand
GTCTTTCTCCCCTACTCCCTTACTCCCCCACTCCCCTACTCCCTGCACATTGATGTTTAACAATTAACAATTTTCATGTCTGCGACAGTAGAAACAGTAGTAGGGAAGTTGCATACAACCTCCCTACTATAAACCTACTATAAACAGCAATCAAACTTTTTCAGCAAACCCTAATTATTAATTATTAATTATTAATTATTAATTATTCTATCCTACTCCCTATTTTCTATTGACTTTTATCAATTTTCTGTGGTGGAAATGTCAGGAAATTTCCTACAGCACCAATAGTCTGATATCTATTGCCACGAAACTCAGTAGTATAAAGACTAAATAATATTAAATTTTGACGCCGAGTCGCATTATCCATTAATTCTTTAATCGTAGTTCTTTGAGTCTTAATTAACTTTTCACAACTTTTAACTAAATCACCTGTAAAATCACTCAAAAAATCTGGAACTTTAGATTCTTTACAAACAGATTCTCTAATTTCAGTTGCCAGTTTATTAGAAGCATAATTAACATATTCATCTCTAGGAGGATTAGTAAATCCCAAGACTGTTGCTCCTACTGTTAGAGCAATTATTCCTGCTGTACTTAATCCGCGAAAATTAGATGGTTTGTTGTAACCGTTCTTATTTTTATCTTGTAACATAGTTATAAATTCCTGATAATTTTGTATAGTTTTAGATACAGAAAATAACAAACTAATATTTCTTACTTAATCGCAGAAAATATTTTGACATTTCTGCAGTAGTTATACTATTACCTACATCTAACTAGAGACTAATTTCCGGATAAATTTAGGTAGTACAGTATATTGTCTAATTTCCTTTAATTCGATTAATTTCTGCTTGTAACTCCTCAATTTGACGGCGTAAAGCTGATGCTTCATTTTCAGGGGACTCTACTTTCACTTCTACAGCACCTTCAGCAGTGGCACGTCGATAATCACCTGCACGAATTTGCCGATATTCGGCAGAATTTGCCCAATTTTGCAAATAGCGTACTCTTTCCACTGGAAAAGGATGACTCAACATTACACCCTGGCCTCCATTATAAAGTAAAAATTTATACACTTGATTTAGACTATCTTGGTCTAAGTCTTGATAATTATCTGACTGACGAATAAACTCTGGTAAACTACACTCATTGGCATACTTATTACTCACTCCAGCCATTTTCATCATAGTTTGTATGACTAAATTGAGGTCATCCATAACTAAAAGAGCTGCTCGATCTGCAGATAACTCAGCTTTGCGCCTCCATTCATAGAAAGCATAAATTAATCCACTACTAACTAAATTGCCTAAACCAAATGTTACTTCTCCAATAGCTGAAGCAATACCCATCGCCCAAATTGCCATCTGATTTAAGACTGGATGGCCACATTTAATATGCCCTAATTCGTGAGCTAGTACAGTTTTTAATTCTGCCTCATTTACTAAGTCTAAAAGACCAGTATTTATAACAATTAAAGGTTGCTCTTTTCCCAAAGAATAGCTATTTACTTGAGGATTTTGAGTAACAAATAAATCGGGTTCAGGTAATACATCTAAATCTCTAACACATTCACGAAATATTTGATAGATACTGGCATATTGACGAGGGCCAACTTTAATTCCATTCCCCATTAAATAAACATATTGGGGGCGTTCATAAACAAATTCAACAAATTTGCTGGCAATTAAGTCAAATCCAGGCATACTGCGCAAAGTATCTTCAGCTTGACGATCTAAGGGATGACGAAATGCTTCGCTAGAAATTCCGGTATAAGTAGGCATAATTAAATTTTGACAATTTAGTTAAGAATAAGCCAGTTTTGATTCTGGCATTTAAAGGTTTATATTGATTATGTTGACAGAAAATTTAAAGCAATTGCAATTTGAGGTTCAAACTTAAATATGGATTACCTAAAAAATCACGATTCATTGGATCGTTCTTTAGAAAAAAGTTTGACAAATCAACTTATAGATAGATATTTTGACCATACAGAAAGTTGGCTGAGGGCGATTCTCCGCAAGTGCATTTTTTCTCTGACTTATTTAGATGGAGAAACTGTTTTTGTGATTGAATGTCCAAATCTTGCTGTCGCTAAACGGTTGAGTCGTAAAACTTATCCTTTTTTATGTTTTGCCGATCATTTTTCTGATTTTAATAGTGACAGGATTTTAGTTTGTTATTTGGATGGAGATGGAAATTGGCAGTGTTATGATTCTCAGCAAAAGTTATGGATATCTTTGCCTAATTTTGTTTCTTATTTTGCTGAAACTGATGGTTAGTCTAGAAGGTTAAAAATTTTGACCTGGTTATTGATGCTAGTTCATTAATTGATAATTGATAATGGATAATTGATAATTACAAGAAGGTTAAAACCGTTCTTGATTGAATATCGGGAAATTCAAGAACACTTTTTTTCCCCTATCCAAGGGGAGGCTTCAAGGCGCGAATTATTTAATAATTAATAATTAATAATTAATAATTGGGTAATATTAATGGAATTTTGTCTATACAATGTTAAGTATGATTAATTAGCCATAATTAAAATTATCTATCTCCTCTGAGCATAGTATTTTTAACAATTTTCCCTACTTCCTACTCCCTACTTCCTATTCCCTAAAATATTTTATAGCTATCACCATTAAATATTTTTGATATTTTTAACAAAGTATCAGAGCCAATTTTTGCCCCATTTACTAATGAAGGGATGGGAGTTCCTGTGGCGATCGCTATCCCAGTCATTCCTGTAATTATTGGTAGAGATTTTCTATTTGCTTTTACTGTAGCAGCAACACTAATTCCTAAAATAATTCCGAGGGTATTTACAATCTCTTTGTTAAAATTCTCTCTTACATCTATTTGATAACTGATAGATTCTCCAGTTTTACACCATCGGACAAAATGTTCACAGTTGTTTGTCAATAGGTGATATTTACGTTCTCCTAATCGACTTTTTGCTCTTTGAATTATCACTTCAGGAGCATAACAAATACCTTGATAGTTCTTATTATATTCATACTCATAATTTCCTCCTTTGAGAAAAATATTCCAAGGTTCACAAACAATTTGATGATATTTACCAAAGTCAGCGTAATGAATTACTGTCTCTCCACAGTCTATGCCATAATGCTTAAACGGGAGGGGTAAAATTTCGTGATTTCTATAGACGTAAATTAGATCGCCTTTTGCCATTTTTATACCTCTTCGTCAAATAAAATAGGCTTGGTTATAGAAGTAATAGCTATTAGTTAAATCATCTTTTTTCAGCCTCTATATTCAAAATCAAACATAGAGTATATTCCAAATTTATAAGGTACAAATATATTATAAAATATTTGTATCAGAGGGATTTTTCTGTCAAAATATTACTTCACAAAAATGCTAATATCTGAATACTGACATACTAATTTATTGTTAAGTAATTATGCAAAATTAATTACACATTAGTGCTTATCCCAAATCAATTATATATTTTATGATACATTTTCAATCTTATCGAGAAATTATTAATTCTTTCTTCCTATTCCCTGTTACCTGTTGCCTTTTCCCTCTCTCCACTAGGAAATTTCTAAAAGCATGAATACTGACTGTAATTAATTTGATAATTAATCAAGTAAATTTTTCTCTATTACCGAATCATTATTAATTAAATAATTCAGGTAAAAAGCCGACGATTTCAATGAGAAAAAAAGAAATAATATTTCCTAATCTTCAATCAACCACGGTTTTAATCAGAGGTAATTATCAATTATTAATTATCAATTATCTATTAATGAAATAGAGTTAGTCATGTGAGTAAGTTAAAAAATATAAATCATCTAGGACGAATTCTATTTAACTGATCTAAAGCCCATTTTGCAGTTTGTTCAACTTCTGGATCTGGATCATATTCTGCTTGTTGTAATAGATTAGTTGTTTGAATAATTAAGTCATAAATTCGGGTTAAATCTCGGATAGCATTTTTTCTAACTTCAGCATTATCATTTTGTAGTGATATTGCCAAAGCTCGACTCATAGGTTTTAAAGTTCTAGTGCTAATTTCTGAGAGAGTTGCTAAAATTAAACTTTGCTGCTTAGAATCAGAATCTATCAGTAAATTAACTAATGGTTGAACAGCTCTAGAGTCTCCTTTTTGCCCCAATTCCCAAATAGCTTGATGCCGTTTATTCGGATCAAAATTGTCTAGTTCACCAATCAATTGGTCAACAATATTAATTTGAGGAACAGGATAATTATTCTGCCGAGTAATATGACTAGCATCTTCAACTATGGAATTTTTGTCTGTTACTTCTGATAAATTTACTTCAGTTTCTTTTGACTCATAGTTATTATTTTTGTGGAGATCAATAGGAGAATTACTATCAACTATTGGCAATGTTTCTACTTCAATATCTTGATGATTGGTTTGCGGAATATCTTGAGAAACTTGGATATGAGTATTTGTGTTTAGCTCCTCTTGTTTTGGTTTCGGGGAAACAGAAAAATCTGGCGAATTGTCTATATTTGCCATTTGGGTATGAGGTACAGAAGAGTTTTCTGGAGTTACTGGCCATTCCTCGGAATTAAGATTGGAATACTGAGTTTCTAAATCAGGTGAAGTTCCTTCTGGTATTTCTTCTGATGATAAATCTTCTTCATCTAAGTCTTTAGGTTGGTTATCGTCAAATATCTTAACTAAAATAAATACTGCCGTGCCAGTGACAAGAACTGACATTATACTCAAGATAAATAGTATTTTTCGTCCCCCAAGAGCTTTGAGTATGGAACGAACTGATTTAGGAATTTTTGAATCTTTAGATTTTTTTTTGTTGGTCTTTTGAGATTCTGTGGCCTCTGAGTCACTATCTTGAGCAACATAAAAAGGAAGTGAATCGTTAATTTGATGGGATTTTTCGATATTTTCCGCTTTTCTTATATCATTTATGGCTTTAGTCGGAGTTGGAGAAAAGCAGAAGAAAGTCAACCATATAATGATAAAAAAAGTGGACTTATAATGGGTCATAATATTCTATTGGGTGTTTTTCTAGCCAACTTTTACACATGATAATTATAGTTTAGTTTGATTTTAGCTAGTATTAGTCCCCAATTACAACTTTTTCAAATTTTAGCTACAAAACTACTACTTTAGACAACAGATAATAAATTAAATGACTGTTAATATTATACTTTTTGGCTTAAATTTATCAAGTATATTATTTTGTTGATGTCAACTATTATCTCTGTTCATAAATAGCCTGAGAAAAGCCGATTTAATCTTATCTATAATTACAGTATACAAGTTGGATATAAAATTATTTACACTCAAAATTAATAATGGTTTCCTCAAATAATTTCTGCTAGCTATAGTTTACCATATTACTATCAGGAATATCATTTCAGTTATCAGTTATCAGTTACAGCGTTTTCCCTTGTTATGAGGTACAAAACTTTAGGTTTGAGGGAACAGGGAACAGGGAACAGGGAATAGAAAAGAAGAAAAACAAATGTACCTCATAACTTCGGAAACTGCTGTATCAGGTAAGCATTTCCTCCGGAATGCTCCGCAAAGATGTCGCGCAGCGAAGCAAGCGAAACAGCTATTAGCAGTTAGCAGTCAGCAATCAGCTCCTAGCTTTTTAATAAATGAAGACAGCATTTTTTTATGCTACTAAATTTTCAACCACAAATCTAAGTTATTAACTCATATAATTTGTGGTAGTAAATTATAGATGTATCTCAAAAGCTGTTAACTAAGTTCCTCCGCAGGAGGCTAGCTGACTACTTATTTTATCAGTTATCAGAGACTGTTTGTAAAATAAGTATTAAAACTTACATTCCGCACTTCAAAACGTAGTATAAAAAAGGAGACAGCTATACTGGAGACAGGAGACAGGAGAAAATATTGATGGTCAATAGGAGTAAATTAATCAAGTATTTCTGCTTAATATTTTCCCGCCAAATTTGACGAATGAGAACGGTCAATCAGATGATTTATACACCATAAATACTTAGATAACCACCATTTTCATACTACTTTTAATGTTACAATTTGACGTGCAGAATGTGAGTTAAAAGAGTGAGTAGTAACCAAAATATAGCAAGTATTAGTAATTCAAGGGATTGAAATATGCTAGGTAGATAGATACATTGCTATATTTTTAATAAAAATAGTTGTCGATTATTTCTTCCTATCTGTTCCCTCTTCCCTATCTCCTGAATTTATATTTCTTTTACCAATAATCTGTCAGTTATTAGTTATAATACCTGTAAAAATAAAGTGAACCTCCGGCTAAAGTCAGATGCTTGAAATACTGAGTTAAATATTTTTTCATCGCCTTCAAAGTGGAGGCTTTAGACCTCATTTTTTGGTAAAATTAGTTATAATTAAACAAAAGAATTGGTAGTTATGCTATGAGCTACTGTATTAATCCTAATTGCTCCTACCCAGAAAATAATAATAATCTTTTATATTGTACAGCTTGTGGCTCGAAACTATTAATAGATGAGCAATATCAAGTTGTTAAAAAAATTAGCGATAATCATGGGTTAGCTATCTATGAAGTAATGGTTAAAGGAGAAGAAACCAATCAACTCCTCAAAGTCTTGGATATAGATCATCCCGAAGTTATTTCTCATTTTCAACAACAAAGTAAGATATTAGCACAACTCAATCATCCTGGACTTCCTCAAGTAAAACCTGGTGCATATTTTACATTTTTACTGAGAAATAGTAATCGAAAATTACACTGTCTGGTTACAGAAAAGATTCCTGGAGAAAATCTACAAACTTGGTTAGAAAAAAACAATTCACCAATTAATCAAGATTTAGCTATTGAATGGTTGACTCAACTTCTAGAAATTTTAGACTTATTACATAAAAAACAATTTTTCTATCAAAATATTCAACCTGATAATATTATTATTCGTCCTAATGGGCAATTAGCATTAAATAATTTTTCTCTGGAAGTACAGTCGGCAGAATCAGATTTTTTTGCTCTAGGAAATACTTTTATTTATTTGCTAACTTGTGATCTTCCATCTCCATTATTAAATTGTGAGATTAATAAATTAAACTGGCAGGCAAAAGTTCCGAATATTTCACCAAAACTAGCATATTTTATTGATGAATTAATTTCGGAAAAACAACCAAAGAACACTCAGATACTCCTCGATAAATTAGCAAGGATAAAAGATGATTTATCTCCACAGTTAACTCCTAAAAAATATTATCCTCTGAAAAGTAA
>JBFRWR010000841.1:0-4965 GCA_051439685.1 Trichodesmium sp. | reverse complement strand
ACCTTCTCACTTGCAATACCGATGCTACCGGACATGATATAACAAACATTTATCACATTTAGTTCACAATCTCAGACATTTAAACTCCCATAAAGAACCATGAATCAAGAAACATTTAAACACATTTATTCTAATTTGTCAGACAATGACAAAAAGATAGTCGAATACCGTTTATCAGGCAAAAAATATCAAGAAATTGCTCAGTTAATGAGTTTCGATCAATCGAGTGTAGGGAGAAAATTAAAAGCAATAGCAAAGAAGTTTGAATATTCATCAGAATCAAATCTAGAATGGAACGAATATTTGGTACAAATATTCACTCAATATCAACCAAATTTAGTCACTAATGAGTTAAAGGAAGATTATGGTTTTCACCAAGTTATCATGCCTGGCAGACCAGAAAAAATAGACTCCCCTTTTTATATAGAACGTCATCGGATTAAACGTTGTACTATTGAATCTGAATGTTATGAAGCTATAGAACAACCAGGTTCTTTAGTAAGAATAAAAGCACCAAGTAGAATGGGTAAAACTTCTCTAATGAAAAGGATACAATACAAAGCAAATCAAAATAATTATTTTCCTGTGTATCTGAGATTTGATACTCTGATTGAACCTGACAATATCAACAATCTTAATACTTTTATCAAAGCATTTGATAAAAATATAAAAAGTCAGTTACCTGATGTTTCCTCTAGACTAACTTGGGATGATAATAACGCTAAAATTTCTTGTACCCAGGAATTTAAAACATTGTTATCTAATCTCAAGAAAAATATTGTTTTACTATTAGATGAAGTGAATGAGATTTTCAGTTATCCAGAAATCTCTAAAAACTTTTTTGCCATGTTAAGAAGTTGGTATGAAGAAAGTAATAACTCGGAAATTTGGGAAAATCTCAGAATGGTCATTGCTTATTCCACAGAATATCATGGTAAATTAGATATTTATCAATCTCCTTTTAATGTCGGTTTACCCATAGAATTAAAAGAATTTACACCAGAGCAAGTAACTCAGTTAGCATACTTACATCAACTTGACGCAGAAATAGTTAAGCCTTTAATGTCTATGGTAGGAGGACATCCTTATCTAGTCAGATTAGGATTGTATAAAATGGTCCAGGATGAATTGAAAATTGGAGACCTATTAAAAGATGCTCCTACTGAAAGTGGGATTTATCAAGATCATTTAAGTATGCTTTTGGAAATCATGGAAGAAAATCAAAAAATCAAAGCAGTTTTGTGCAAAATATTAAAAGCTAATTCTCCGGTGCGTTTACCTGATAAAAATCGAGAGGTACGTCAATTAGAAGCCATGGGATTAATTAAAATTAAAGGTGATTTGGCTGAACCTCGTTGTCAGTTATATCAAAAATATTTTCAGGATTATTTATCTTAAGTAGTCGTGCTTTTAGGAATTTCCTAGTTGAGAGAGGGAATAGGGAATAGGTATGGAGGGAATAGGTATGGAGGGAGAAATAATTGATAACTTATGGATAATATTGGAGATGTATAATAAAATGTTTCAATAATTGAGAATTGATAATTGAGAATTACCTCTTCTTATAAAAAAGAGGATTGGCTAAAAGGATTTTTTTCTTTTTTCTCTTGAAATATAAGTTTTTATACCTTAATTTTTCGGTAATTCATTTTGCATAAGCACTTATAGCAGTTTTCATGTTTTTTAGAGTACAGAGATTTGGGTTTAAAGGAAGAAGGCTTTAGTTATCTAGGAGAACAGAAAAAAAAATGACAATTGGAGGGAGTTTACCACCAAATAGCTCTAATTATGTAGTCAGAAAACAAGATACAGAACTATTGGAAAAACTCATATCTGGCGAATATTGTTATGTTTTTAATGCTCGTCAAATGGGTAAATCTAGTATGCGGGTAAGAGTGATGAAAAAATTACGCTCTCAAGGTTGTAAATGTATCCCAATTGATATGACTAGATTATGTGTTTCAATTAAAGAAGAATATTGGTATGAAGGTTTTTTAGGAGAAGTATTGTATGGATCTGATTTGCCTAATAGTATCAATTATCAAGACTGGAGAGCTAGTCATCAAAACTTAAATAATATCCAACTTTTTGCTCGGTTTATTGAGGAAATTTTATTTGTTAATTTTCCCTATCCGCAAAAAATATATATTTTTCTTGACGAAATTGATGTGCTGGTTAAATTACCATTGGAGATGAGAAATGATTTTTTTGCTTTTATTCGCTCTTGTTATAATCGCCGGGCTGAGGATGGAAAATGTGATTATCATCGGTTGATTTTTGCTTTTGTTGGAGTAGCGACTCCAGATGATTTAATTAGAGAGCCACAACGTACTCCTTTTAATGTTGGTTATCCAATTGAATTAACAGAGTTAAGTTTTGAAAATGGCAAAGAAGTATTAACTAGGAGATTAGAAGGAATAGTAGAAGAGCCAGAAATTGTTTTAAAAAAAGTTTTTGATTGGACGGGAGGTCAACCTTTTTTAACTCAGAAACTTTGTCAAATAATTATTGATTATGCAGAGGATTCTGAACCGGATGTTGATGAGTTGGTAGAAGAACATATTTTGACTTATTGGGAAGAAAAAGATAATCCCACTCATTTTAAATATATGCACGATTATTTAGTTAATCATGTTGAATTTGCACCTCAATTATTGGTTCTATATCAAGAAATTCTGGAAAAGGGAGAAGTTAAAACTGATGATAGTCCAGTACAAATGGCTCTACGATTGTCTGGTATAGTAATTAAAAGACAAAAGAAATTATTTGTTTTTAATAAAATTTATCGAAAAATTTTTAATGAAGATTGGGTTGAGGAAAAATTAGAAAATTTAGAAACTCATCTGGATAATTCTCAGGCTAAACCTAAACCCAAACCTAAAACATTAGGAATGAGTTTAGGTATTGCTGGTTTGGTGGGAGTAGGAGTTATTATTTTAAGAACTTTAGGTTTACTACAATCATTAGAATTAAATGAGTACGATCGCCTGATGCGATGGCGACCTTCAGAGCCATTAGATTCTCGTCTTTTAATTGTTGAAGCAACAGCCACAGATATTAATAAATATGGAGTTAGTAATAGTTTAACTGATGAGAATTTGGCTAAAGTAATAGCTAAATTAGAAACTCATCAACCTGCCATTATTGGTGTAGATTATTTACGAAACAAACCTTTACCTTCAGAATCTGGTTATCAAAAATTATTAACACTTTTGAGTAATAATCAGAAAATAGTTGCTGTTTGTAGGGTTGGCGATAGCAAAAATGAACCTAATACCAAACCTCCTCAAGGGGTATTAGAAAAACGTTTAGGTTTTATTGATCTTATCCTAGATCTTGGTCAAATTAATATTGTCCGTCGCCACTTAATGTTTCAGAACAAAAAAGAAGGAAATCCTTGTCAAACACAATATTCATTAAGTGTTAAAGTTGCTCTTAATTATTTGGAAACTAAAGGAATCAAAGAGGAAGATACTGGCACAACAAATGTTAAAGTTGGTAAGGTTATTTTCAAAAATATTGTAGGAAAACAAGGTTTTTATCAAAAAGCTGAATTTGGCGGAATTCAAGTTTTACTTAATTATAGAAAATCAGATAAAGTTCCTAATAAAGTTGCTGAATCAATTACTATTTCCGATGTTCTTGATAATAATTTTAATGAATCTTTAGTTAAAGATAAAATTGTACTTATTGGTAATACTGATCCTGATGGTAGTGATAATTTTTATACTCCTTATAGTTTTCAAGTTATTTCTCAAAAGCAAATGGCTGGAGTTATTGTACACACCCATCAGGTTAGTCAAATTATTAGTGCAGTTTTAGATGGAAGACCTTTAATTACATTTTGGGATAGGTGGACAGACTGGCTATGGATTTTGGGTTGTTCTGCTGTTGGTGGTGTAGTAGGTTGGCGTTTTCATCGAGTATTATTCTTTATCTTTTTTATAGGAGGAAATATTATGGTTTTATACTTAGTTAGTTTGATTTTTTTAACTCATGGTTTTGTCGTCCCCCTGGTGCCATCTATTTTGGCATCTATTATAACTGGTGTCAGTGTTTTCATAAAATTCGAGAGAAGTCCTCCTTTATTAGAATAAGAATTAATCAGAATGATAGTAGAGTGTTCTCCGTCTGTACACGCTTACCAGTATAGAAGTTAGGACTTACGCAAAGAAACCTGGTTTCTCGTAGACGTCTATTGCTCAAAAGAACGATTTATCCTAGAAACCCCTGGTTTCTGGGTTCTCCTGCGTAAGTCCTGTAAGTAATGCTTCTTTGATGTCACTAATGAGTTTAATTAATCTCAAATATATTCCTGATGGAGAGCAGTGTAGCGAGTAAGAGTAAGAAGTACATGAAACGAGTGTAGAGGGAAAATAGACATTGAAGTATAATTTAGATCAAATACACATTGCCAGACTTTCTGTTATTCTCATTAGAGATGCTAAAATATTCGACTTAACCAGTTAATTCATTACCTTAAATTCCTAGATGCGCCTTTTGCTGGATACATTCGTACTTTGATTCAACAACGCCTAATTATTAGAGCAGAAGTTATAGGAATGTTATCAGTTTTAGGAATTAAAATTGCTGCTGATTTAGATAACAGTAAAATAAGACTCCAAATGTAAACCTATAGAGGTTCTGTAAGTTTATACCATTTATTGAATTTGACAACAAAATTTTTTTAAGGGAGAAAATAATGAAAATCAAACAATTTGCTGCTGTTATTATCAGCATTTGTGGGCTAAATGTGGGAATAGCTAAATCAGTAGCAGTAGAAATGAAAGCACCTTTCCTAGATCAACAGTCTGGGAAAATAGAAGAATTAGAAACTTCAGATATTAGAGAAAAAACTGGGGTTACAAAGCCTCCGATCCAGGAATTTCAAAACTTTTTTCCATATAAAGTGGCAGATAGGGATAGAGGAGGGAATCCTGATTCCAGTAGTACCAGTGGCGGAGG
>JBFRWR010000840.1:0-2797 GCA_051439685.1 Trichodesmium sp. | reverse complement strand
CTGCAGGTTGTTCTTGGAGAATATAAGTAATTTTAGCTCCAAACTTTTCACCGTTTCCTGTTAATTCTTCTACTTCTTTTCCAGTTTCTGGACTAATAATAATTCCAATGTCGGTAATACCTGCTGCCACAATACCTTCAATCCCATACCACAAAATAGGCCTATTAGCAACTGGTACTAATTGCTTTGCTCCTGTATAGGTAAGAGGACGTAGCCTTGTTCCTTTTCCACCAGAGAGAATTAATGCTTTCATGTTAATTTAGTATTAGGGGTTTTTGCGGTAGTTTGCATTTTTGGGGCTAATTTTTTTCCAGTCTAACATAAGGTTGATTGGCAATCAATTGTCATTTTAATAAGTAAGAAGGATTCATTAATTGATAATTGATAATGGGTAATTGATAATTACCTCTACCTAAAAGGAAGAGGATTGAATAAAAGGAAAATAAATTCATTGTTTCTTCACGGCGAGTGAGAGCCTTTAAACCTTAATTATTCGGTAAATATTGAAAAAAAGGAAAAATGATAGATATAGCAATCCTAAATTAGTTGTAGCAATTTTGATAATAGTTAGTTTGAGCTTCAAACCTGTAAAATTCTGTACGTCGCCAATCCGACGACTCTCCTACTTAACTCCTTATTAACTGCCACCAAAATATTATACTTAAATAGGATTACTATATATAGAAATCCTATTTTATTCCGATTAAAAATATTACTACTTTTTAGGCAACAAGCGAGAGTTTCATTTTTTTTATTTACTTTTTGATTACCCGGAACATAAGGACAGATTGCTATAGCCATCTAAAATAAATTGGATCGGCTCTTTTTAAGTATCTATTTCCAGATATACTTTTTTGTGGCATTCTTTTTTCCAAGTGGTATTAAAGACGTGATAATTCTATGCCATGTTAATGAAAATCACTATAGCAATTCCCACAGTTATTTTTCTTATCTTCATACTCCTATAATTTTCTACTTACCCAAACCAAAAAATTGTGTGCCTGACGAATATAAGAATTGCCCTATAACTTCTTGCTAATAGTAGAAGATAATTTTACCCAAGCATTCAGCTATCAATTATTAGAAGTAATGTATAAAAGTGGAAGACGAATTTTGCTATTCACCTCATACTATTATTCCTCAAACAAAATAGAGCTTGCCCATTAGACACTTCATGTTTTGATATACTTCTGAATACTTACATTTTTTCTGCTATATTTATGTGAAGATAGTTTCCCATAATTTTTTTTCATTAATCATCATCAAACATGAAAAATCACTCTTTTTTTAAATCATTAAATACTAAATTTAATTCACCGCCTAGCTTTTTAATTAAAATAATTCTTTTCTTGACTGTAGTCTTAATAATTACTGCAATAACATCAATATATGTATCCAATGAACATACAATTTATTGGTGGGATTTTGTCGGATATCAGAATGCTGCCAATAATTTAACAAATTTATTTCGAGCATCTACCCAAAGAGCTATTAATGATATATTTGGTTCCTTATCTCAACAAAAAAATTATCTAATTACACTACCATTAATTCCATTTCTCTATATTTTTGGCAACCACAGAATTGTTTATATCCTCAGTCTTAATCTTATTTATTTATTACCATTTAGTTTATTGATAGGAACAATAGCCACAAAATTAATTCCAGCTCATCCTCGACAGGTATTTTGGTCAACAGTAGCGATCGCCTTACTAATACCTATGAGTTGGAGTCCGACTTTAAGAGGATATCCCGATATAGGAGCGACTTTACCCATTTTATTGGCAATTTTGTTTTACATAAAAAATATTAGATTAAATCCTTGGTGGCAAATTCCTATTATTGGATTTTGTTTAGGCATATCTATAGTTTTAAGACGACATTTTGCCTATAGCGCCATAGCTTTTCTTGCTGCTATTAGTTGTCAAACTCTGATTAACTTTTTGATTACTTTTAAATCTAGCAAAACTTCTAAGAAAAGACTTTTAGAAAGTGCCATAAAAATTAGTCTAATTTCCCTAACATCATTCCTAACCATATCAATTTTTGCCTGGGGTTTTATCCAAAGTTCTTTAACAGAAAATTATCGAACTCTTTATGCAGCTTGGAGCTTATCAATACCCGACATATTCTGGCGTTATAGCTGTTTCTATGGATTAATAACCTTACTATTAATTGCCATAGGATTTTCTGTAGGTATTCTGAGGAAATTTTTAATTCCATCTACTACAATTTTCCTATTATTATTCGGAATCTTTTCTTTAGCTGAATGGTTAATTTTACTCCGCTATGGCAACATTCATTACTCCCTACATTTAACACCAATAATAGTTTTAGGAATCTCCTCATTTATCTGGATAACCATTCATACTTTTCGAGGCAAAACTAAATTAATCATTCTCAGCATTACCGGAATATATTTAATTATTAATCTCATCTTTGGTTTAACACCTCTCGGCAAATTAAATAACCCCCTACGACCATTATTTGCCAATAATTTTTCCCCATTAATTCGTTCCGACTATGATGAAGTTTTGCGTTTGACTGAATATCTAAATAAATTAGCACCGAATCGAGAATTAGTATATATAGCTGCTTCCTCAAATCAGTTTAATGCCAATATTATTAGAAACTCTAACCGGATAATCAATCCCGAAAATTGGTCAAACCTAAGAGCAATAAGTAAACCACATATTGACACCCGCGATACTTACCCATTGCCAGAATTATTAGCAGCACAATATATAGTTATTGCTCATCCATTTCAGAAAGTATTATTAACTGATGAACAAGTCTT
>JBFRWR010000839.1:0-8914 GCA_051439685.1 Trichodesmium sp. | reverse complement strand
AGTAAATTTTCAAATTCTAAAAGCTCTCCATCCTCTCGTAAAAGTTGCAATGCTTTTCTCACAGTGACTTCTTCTTCTCCTCCTTTCATAATAGGAACAAAAGGTAGTAGATACCGAAGAGATTGTTGAAAAACTGCTTTTACTTCTACTTCCCACAAGTTAATAACTCGATAGTCTTGATATGCTCTTAGAGAGAGAAATTCTGATTCATAACAATTGACTATTTCTGTATTTTTGCTTGGTTGAAGAATATTATATCCATTGAACAAAAAAAATGTAGGGACGTTCCATGGAACGTCCCTACAGGTTCAAATCACTGCAACACTACTTAATCGCAGGCGCACGCATCAACGACTCACTCCCATCTGTTAACGCCACTTTCTCAGACTCCATTAACATCGGCACTGAATCTCGTAACCGCGCTGTTAACTGCACAGTTGTTGCATCATAAATCTGAGTCACAATTTTAGGATACAAACCTATCCCAATAATTGGCACTAACAAACAGCCAATAATAAACACCTCGCGGGGTTCAGCATCCGTGAGAACTTCGTTTTCTATCAACTTCTTATTCTCAGGACCGAACAAAATTTCCCGCAACATTGACAACAGATAAATTGGAGTCAAAATTACTCCCACTGCTGCCAAGAAAATTACCAAAACTTTGAAAGTTGGGTTATAAGCATCGCTGGTGGCAAAACCAATAAACACCATCACCTCAGCCACAAAACCACTCATTCCAGGTAACGCTAAAGAAGCCATCGAACAAGTCGTCCACATGGCAAACACTTTCTTCATTCTCTTACCGACACCACCCATTTCATCTAATATTAAAGTATGGGTACGGTCATAAGTAGCTCCTACCAAAAAGAACAAACTTGCTCCAATTAATCCGTGGGAAATCATTTGCAGCACAGCACCACTCATACCAATATTGGTAAAGGAAGCCATCCCAATTAACACAAAACCCATGTGAGAAATTGAAGAGTAAGCAATTTTCCGCTTTAGGTTTCGTTGAGCAAAAGATGTCAAAGCAGCATAGACAATATTGATAACTCCCAAAATTACCAACGCCGGAGCAAATACTGCATGAGCATCAGGTAACATTCCAGCATTCATCCGCAATAGTGCATAACCACCCATTTTCAGCAGAATTCCTGCCAGTAACATATGTGCAGGTGCTGTTGCTTCCCCGTGAGCATCTGGCAACCAAGTATGTAATGGGAAAATTGGTAACTTCACAGCATAAGCAATCAAAAATGCTGCATATAATAACAGTTGCAGGTTATAGCCGTAATCTTTGAGAGCGATCGCCCGCATATCAAACGTAACAGTATCGCCATAAAACGCCATTGTTAACGCTGCTACCAAAATAAACAGTGAGCCACCTGCTGTATAGAGGATAAATTTAGTCGCTGCATACAACCGCCGTTTACCACCCCAGATAGACAGAATGAGGTAAACAGGTACTAATTCCAATTCCCAAACGAGGAAAAACAGCAACATATCCTGTACAGCAAATACAGCAATTTGACCGCCGTACATTGCCAACATCAAGAAATAAAAGAGCTTTGGCTTGAAAGTTACAGGCCATGCTGCCATAATTGCTAGAGTGGTGACAAAGCCAGTTAGAATAACTAATGGCATAGATAAACCATCTACCCCTACTGACCAATTTAAGTCTAATTGTGGTACCCAAGCGTAACTTTCTACAAGTTGTAGTTCTGGGTTATTAATATCGTAACCTGTGCAGAAAGCAGTAGTGATAAAAGCAAAATCAATTAATCCAATAATTAAGGCGTACCACCTTACCGTTTTACCATCTTTATCAGGAATGATTGGAATTAGTAAAGATGCAGCTATTGGAAATAAGATGATTGTAGTCAACCAAGGAAAATTAGTCATAAATCAGTTATCAGTTATCAGTTATCAGTTATTAGAAGGAAGCAAGGAATAAGGAAGAAGAAGAAAAAATACTACTCGCAATTCTTAATTTTCTGTTCCCTGTTCCCTGTTCCCTGTTCCCTCTAAACTCCAGAGAAAACAACCAAACCCAGAACTGCCACAAATACAATTAAGGCATAAAACTGAGCGCGACCATTTTCCAAATATTTCAAACCTTCCCCACTCAAAAGAGTAATAAAACCTGTTAAGTTAACAGCTCCATCAACTACCTTGTAGTCTACTTCCAACACTTGACGTGCTAAACGACGACTACCTTGAACAAATAGCTTGTCGTTGATATCGTCTAGATACCACTTGTTCAGAGAGAAGTTGTAAAAAGGTTTGATTTTTGCTGCGATCGCCGCAGGGTCAATTTTCCGACTCAAGTACATCAGAGAAGCAAAGGTAATACCAATCAAAGCAATACCCACTGAGTTACCTGCCATAATTAAAAATTCAGTCAAGTCAAACTCAGCCAACTCTTCCAGGACTTCTGCTAAAGACTCTCCAGGAGCATAAATAAACTGCTCAAAATAATTAGCAAAAGGCGTTCCCAACAAACCAATAATCATTGAAGGAATAGCTAAAGTCATCAATGGTAAAGTCATGCTGATAGGAGATTCATGGGGAGAGTCGCTATGATGATGGTCATCATGGCCATGTTCTAGTTCATTCGGATCCATTGCACCAGGGCCGAAAGCCATAGCTGGAGCAGGAGTTGCAGTTGCAGTTCCACCTAATAATTGCTGTTTAATCTCCTCATTGTTACCCCGAAATTCTCCCTCAAAAGTGGAGAAATACATCCGGAACATATAAAAAGCAGTCATACCAGCAGTTGCCCAACCGATAAACCATAAAGCCGGGTTAGCTCCAAACGCACTGCCAAGAATTTCATCCTTTGACCAAAAACCAGCAAAAGGAGGAATACCACAAATTGCCAAAGTTCCAATTAAAAAGCAGGCGGAAGTAATAGGCATATATTTCCGCAGTCCACCCATTAACCGCATATCTTGAGCCAAAACTGGATCATGGCCAACTACTGCCTCCATACCATGAATCACTGAACCAGAACAAAGGAACAGCATGGCTTTGAAGTAAGCATGGGTCATTAGGTGAAATAATCCAGCACTATATGCACCAACCCCCATTGCCATTACCATATAGCCCAATTGAGAAATGGTCGAATAGGCCAGACCTTTTTTAATGTCATTTTGGGTAATAGCGATCGTTGCCCCCAGAAAAGCGGTAAAACCTCCTGTCCAGGCGATAATATTCATTACGATTGGCAGATGTTCCAATACTGGGTACATCCGCGCCACTAGAAAGACACCAGCAGCTACCATTGTCGCTGCGTGAATTAATGCTGAGATAGGAGTAGGGCCTTCCATTGCATCTGGCAGCCAGGTATGTAATGGGAATTGGGCAGACTTGGCTACAGGTCCTAAGAAAACTAAGACACCGAAAAGGGTAGCTAAACCAACACTTAGAGCGCCTGTTTCTACAAGCTCCTCTAAGCGAACGCCCATTACCTCAAATTCAAAGCTACCTGTAGCCCAGTAAATTCCTAGCATTCCCAAAAGCAAACCAAAGTCACCAACGCGGTTAACAACAAAGGCTTTTTGACAAGCATCGGCTGCTGCTTTGCGGTCGTACCAGAAACCAATCAGTAGATAGGAAGAGACCCCCACCAGTTCCCAGAATATATAAACCTGGACTAGGTTGGGAGAAATTACTAGGCCCAGCATTGAGGAACTAAATAAGCTTAAATAGGCGTAAAAGCGTACATACCCAGGGTCGTGAGCCATGTAGCCATCGGTGTAGACCATTACCAAAAAGGCAACGGTAGTGACAATGACTAACATGAGGGCAGTCAGATGGTCGATGGTGTAGCCCATACTGAGCTTAAAGTCACCTGCTGCTGCCCACTCAAACATTTGGGTATAGATTTCATGGCCATTAATTTGACTCCAGAGCAAGGCAAAGGAGAGAACCATCGCAGTTCCTAACAGGGAGACGATGAATACAGCGGCTCCCTGTCGCAAATTACTGGTGGCTCGACTATAGGATATTAGGCCAAGGCCAACTACCATTGCTCCAAATAGGGGCAATACTGGTATCAGCCAGGCGTATTGATAAAGTGGTTCCATAATTTATGGTTACTTTAATAATTTTTAACTAAGTAGGCAAAACTAATAAGCATTCTTACACAGACTTCCTTGGGATCACTGCTAAAGATCAATTTTTTTAAAGGTTATGAGGAACTAAAAGTCAAAAGTTTTAAATTCAAAGTCAAAAGTCAATGGTCGGGGTGAGAGTAGAATTTTTTTTAATTACCACATTTATCTATTTTTGTCAAAAGTAACTAAATTTACTCGAATTTCCTCAAGAATTCAAAGCTTAGACACATTAAAATTGCATATCCTAAAAAAAGTCCCATTACTTTCTACCCATCTCTATATCTCCGCGTCTCGGCATTAATCATCCGAGTATCAAAAATCAAATCAATTATCGAGTAGAAATCATCAATTATTTCCCCCTCCTGGGAGCAGTAGGGGTGGGTTCCCTACTTCCTACTCCCTCTTTTCCTCCAGAGGTCTAATTCATAGATATAAGGGATATTATAGATATAAGGTTTTTGCATCTAAACTACATTTGATGGAATTATGGGACTATTTAACTTTCCTCTTCTGTGCTGTTTGATAACTGAGTTATAAACCCTGATAGCCTAGTGCTTTGTAGGAATATTTTTAAACTTATATGATTTGTTATTCAGTCTTTAGGCCAGAGATATATTAGACATCTCTGAAAATTCAAAATAGAATCAATTATTATCCATAAAATATCAATTAATATTCCTTTTTCCTATCCTCTGTTCCCTATTCCCTCTTTTCTGGAGAGATATATTAGAAATAACTTCAAAACTCATGGTATTTAAACTTCTATCTCCAGGTCTAGGTAAAATGTTTAGCAAGCTCCCCCTAAAAACAGTCCTCATTGTTCCTTTTATTTTACAAATCCTTGGTACTGTTGGATTACTAGGGTATCTTGCTTTTGTTAATGGACAACAAACTGTTGATGATCTGGGCAAAAAATTAACCAACAAAATTAGCGATCGCATTCAACAGCACGTTTTAGGGCATCTTAATCAGTCTCATCAAGTTCTCAGAGTCACTAATGCTGCAATAGAAAGTGGCAATTTAGATATTTACGATTTTGCTGCACTCAGGCTTTATTTTTGGGAAATTGTCAAAGAAAAAGATTTAGAGGATTATTTATTTTTTGGCAACGAAGAGGGAGACTTTATTGGGGTCGAACATTTAGAAAATGAAGATATTGTCTTTAAAATTCGCAATATTGCGACTCAACCGATCCGGGAAACTTATTTACTGAATGAGCAAGGTAACATCAGTGAATATTTAAAAGGAAAAGCATACGATCCTCGCGAACGCCCTTGGTATACAGTAGCCAAAAAATTAGGTAAACCCACTTGGAGTCAAATTTTTGCCTCCTTTTCCCGTAACAACACTTCCCTTGACATAGCCGCAGTCAGACCTATTTTTGATGCAAATGGGGAGTTGCTCGGAGTTCTCTCAAACAAAACTACCCTAGTACAAATCACAAATTTCCTCAGAAATTTATATATTAGTCCCAACGGTCAAAGTTTCCTCATCGAGCGATCTGGAAACTTAATTGCTAGTTCTAAAATTTCTGAACCTTTTGTGATTACTGAAGTTAATGATAATCGCCAAATAGAACCCTTAAGTGCTGCTGCTAGTGATAATCAAGTAGTAAGCATGACCACAAAATATCTACAACAAACATTTGGTGGCTTAGAAAACATCAATGAAAATCAACAACTTAATTTTTCCATAGGGGAAGAATGGTACTATGGTAGCCTAATACCAGTAAGAGACGGACGAGGTATTGATTGGTTAGTAGTAGTTGTTGTACCCGAAGATGACTTCATGGAAAAAATCAATGCCAACACCAATATTACTATTTTATTAAGTTTGGCTGCTTTGACAATAGCTATATTAGTGGGAATAGTTACCACTAATTGGATTACTCAACCAATTTTAGAACTTAATGGAGCTGCCAAAGAAATAGCCGAAGGTAAATGGGAAAGTGAACTCGATATTAACCGCCAGGACGAAGTAGGAGAACTTGCCAACTCTTTTAACCGCATGGCAAACCAACTCAAAAACTCATTTCAGAAATTAGAAGGCAAAAATGAACAACTCAAACAACTCGATCGCCTCAAAGACGAATTTCTAGCCAACACTTCCCATGAACTCCGCACACCACTTAACGGAATTATAGGTATCGGGGAATTTCTGCTAGAAGGTGGCACCGGAGAATTAAATCCTGTAACCACCTCAAACTTGACTATGATCGTTTCGAGCGCTCGTCGTCTCTCCAACCTTGTTAATGACATTCTCGACTTTTCCAAAATTAGACACCACACCCTAGAATTACAAATTAGAGCTATTGATATTAGGGGAGTTGTTCAATCAGTAGTTGCTCTCAATCAAGTATTAGTCAGCAAAAATAAAAATCTGCAATTAGTAGATGCTATCCCCACAGATATACCCCCCGTATCTGCGGATGAAAACCGTCTCCAACAAATACTCTATAACTTAATCGGTAATGCTATCAAATTTACTGACTCTGGGAAAGTCGAAATCTCTGCTCATCAAAATCAATCTACAGAAATTACCATAACTATATCCGATACTGGTATTGGTATCCCTCCTGATAAACTAGATCGCATCTTTGAATCATTTGAGCAAGCAGAAGGATCAACCGCCAGAAAATATGGTGGTACAGGTTTAGGTTTAGCCGTCACCAAACAATTAGTCGAACTTCATGGCGGTCGTATTTGGGTTGAATCTGAGGTTGGTGTCGGTTCCCGGTTTAGCTTTACCCTGCCTATTTCTCAGCAACCAGTACCCGATCCTCCAAGTCTTACTGCTCCTACCGTTAATAGTATTCGTTATCTGATTGATAATGTGGAAACCCCTGTAGAAAATGAACCTGTTTCCAGTAACATAGCTAATGGTAATTTCCACATTTTAGTTGTTGATGATGAACCTGTAAATATTCAAGTGTTGAATAACCATCTACAGGCAAATAATTATCAAGTTACCCAAGCATTAAATGGAAAAGATGCTTTAACAGCTGTGGATCATCATAATTTCGACCTGATTTTGTTAGATGTAATGATGCCAAATATGTCTGGTTATGAAGTCTGTGCTAAAGTTCGAGAAAAATATCCAGCCCAAAATTTACCTGTGCTGATGTTAACCGCTAAAAATCAAATTGCTGATTTAGTCATGGGTTTCCAATTTGGTGCTAATGACTACCTGACTAAACCTTTTGCTAAGGATGAATTATTAACAAGAATTAAAACTCATATTCAACTCTCAAAAATAACTAATGCTTATGGGCGGTTTGTCCCCCATGAATATGTGAAATTGCTGTCTAAAGAAAATATTTTAGATGTCAAATTAGGAGATAGAGTTAGTAAAGAAATGGCAATTTTCTTTTCGGATATTCGCTCTTTTACAAGTATATCTGAGCGGATGAGTTCTCAAGAAACTTTTGCTTATGTGAATGGTTATTTACAACAGGTTTGTCCAGAAATTCGGGACCGGAATGGTTTGATTATTAAGTTTATGGGAGATGGGATTATGGCAGTATTCCCGGATGGTGCAGATGAGGCGCTACAAGCTGCTATTGCTCAACTCAAGAAATTACAAAAATATAATCAGACTCTGAAAAAAGAAGATGTTCCCCCGATTAAAATTGGTATAGGTATTCATTGGGGTCACATGATGGTAGGTATAGTTGGGGAAGAAGGTCGGATGTCAGGGGATGCACTTTCTGATAATGTAAATTTGACGGCTCGTTTGGAGGGTTTGACGAAATATTATGGTGTGTCTTTATTAATTTCTGAGTCAGCTTTTCAGGGTTTAAAAAATCCTCAAAAGTATCAAATTAGGTTTTTAGATAGGGTGTCAGTTGTAGGTAGAAATGAGCCGATTAATGTCTATGAAGTTCTGGAAGGTGAGGTTGATTATGTGCGAGAATTAAAGTTAAAAACTCAGGCAGATTTTGCACTGGGTTTCAAGTTTTATCGTTTAGGAGAGTTAGTTTCTGCTCAAGATTATTTTGAAAAAGTATTAGCAGTGAATTCTGTAGATAGAACAGCTCAAATTTATCTGGAAAGAATTGATGAGTTGATGGTAACTGGTATGCCGAAAAATTGGGATGGTGTTTGGAAATTTACTCAGAAGTAATCTGCTATTCTTCTAAGTAAAATCATCCCATTTTTCGGATAATTGCTAATTGCATTGATAATATTTTTTCAGCTTAATTTTGTTCGTTGATGATAGATGTTTGACTTCTATAATCTTCTATTTCATCAATTTTAGCCTTGAGTAAAGATAAATCTTTCGCTACAAATCTTTTGTTAGTCAGCAGATCGTAAGCTTCCCACTCTTGAGAAAAGTCTAAATCTTGCCAAATAAACCAATCTCGATAAATTTCACCTTCGTCAATATCACCGGATAAAGCTAACCAGTCATCCCCATCAAAATTGTCTACTGCTGATGCTACTAGATCGAGCCATGCAATAGTCAGACAAGCATCTTTATTATTCTGTGCAACAGGGGAAGCAAACTGGGGGTTTAATTGTTCGAGGCAAATGTTAGATGTATATGTCATTGCTAAATTCCTTGATTAACTCTATGGTTTAACTATAGGAACTTTTATCTCTCCATAGTGACAGATATGTGCCACTATTCCAATCACAACATCTTCAGTTTAATCGTATGTGGCTTTTTATATAGAATCCGGTTATATAGTATATGTTGATAATTCTATAATTTTCAGTATTCAATCTCCCCTACTCCCCTACTCCCCTACTCCCCTACTCCCCTACTCCCGACTATACAATAACTATTCAACC
>JBFRWR010000838.1:0-7954 GCA_051439685.1 Trichodesmium sp. | reverse complement strand
GGTTGTTGCTGAACCCTTATCCTTTGCTGCTGACTTCTCAGCCAAATATTATTAGGACTTACAGTGGAATTTTGAGTTGTTGTCGTCGGTTGAGTTGTGTTTGAATTTATAGATGTAGTTGGAGGTTGAACCCTAATTGTTTGAACATTTTCATTGCTTGGTATAGGTGCAGGAGAAGTGCGAGGTCTAATTTTAACTGGGTTGGAATTATTATTAGAATTATTAGCAGTGGGTAAAGGATTATTATTTCTGCTTGTAAATTGTGGTTGGCTTTGATATCTTTTCAAAGCTGCTTGCAACCAAACACTATCTAAAGTAGCAGATGCAGCATTTCCCCAATGCCAACCTAAGTAGGTAGCTCTAGAAGTAGTTACTACTGCAGAAGAACCGGAACTTCCTTTCCAGGTGGCTGCGGTTGTGCTGTTTAAACCTGCCGGAATTAATATTCCACCTTCCACTTGCCCTTGGTTATCTACTTTTGGTGTCCAGTTAGTAGATTCTTGGCAAGCAATATCTAAACAACGAAATTTAGGTTCTGGGGTGGTCGGTTCATTCAGAGGAAAAGCCCAATAAGAACCAAGCAGCGATCGCAATTGCTGCCTTACTCCTGGCCGAGATTTTTTACCTATCTGACCTGTCGCTATAATATTTCCTCCCTGTTTAACCCATTCTTCAATAACTTCTACTTGGGTTTGAGTTAAAGTTTCAATATTTGGCAGGAAAATAGTTTGTATTCCAGATAGATCAGCTAATGTATTTATTTGTCTTAAATCAATTGGTTGATAACTGATATTGAGAGCGCGTATCCGTGTAATAATCTGGTTCCATTCATCTGTATTTTCTGAATCTCGAATTATCCCTAATAAAGTATTTGCTCTACTTGGAGTTGGTAATAGGACTATCAAGCTAAGTAATGTACCTACCAACTTTGCCAAAGTTTGTTTAGATAATTGTTTAGATAAAATTTCTTGTTTATTCATTACTCCTCAGTGTTTTAAATTAAATTTAATTAACAACTAAACTATTGAAATTTATTTATTGAGTTTTTATTAGATAAAATTTCTTGATTTAGGAATAGCTTATATATCTAAGTATTCTCATAATTTGTTGTAATTATCTACTTTACCTGACTTTTTACATTTTCCGCAGAATTTATGAACATAATGGATTTAATCTCGAAAACTAATTGATTTGATAGACTTAGAGGCCATGTTACTTGGCGATAAATCTTTCAATAATGGATAATTGATAACGGATAATTGATAATTACCTCTCCCTCAAAGGAAGAGGATTGAATAAAAGGAAAATAAATTCATTGTTTCTCCACGGCGAGTGAGAGGCTTTATACCTTGATTTTTCGGTAAAAATATGCAGGTTAAAAATCTTAAACCTGGAAAATCTATTAACATACGAAATCTTTTATGTCAAGAAAAATTTGTGGATGACAATAAATTAATCTTAATCTAGGATGTCAAGATTTAGGTATGATTTCTTGAATCAATCCATCAAGTAAAAATTAATTGGTGTTTATTTATTTGTTTTTTACTAATAACTTAAGAGGATATTCAGGATGAAATCAAACTAAAATATTAGTAAGGATTCAGCAGTCAGCTATCATCTATCATCTATGAGTTATTAACTAATTATCACACCGAAGGAGGAATTAGTCTCCAAAGAGTGAAATCTGTTTCGCAGCATTTCCTGCGGAATGCTGCGCAAACAGCTATTAGCTTTCAGCTTTCAGCAAACTGATTTTTTCTTTCCTACGGAATACTTTTCTTTATGCTGAAAAAGGAGTGCATTTTGGACAAGAGTTAAGCAACAAAATTACTCCCCTATTCCCCCACTTCCCCACTCCCCCGCTCCTTAAAAAATACTTTTTCAGTAAACACTAATTAGGCTCATAATTGAGATTGAGAAATGGATAAATATTTAGCGGGTTAGACCAAAACTACAAACTAATACTGTTTTATAACTGATTATCCGAACATGATATTACTTATTTTTGATGGATAACTCTAGGTTTTGAGACAAAGTAAACTCGATTAAGTTAAAACTACTGTTGATTATTAATAGATAATTACTATGACTATTTTTGGTATCTATAAGTACAAAAAAAAATCAGACAAATCTGAATGAGTTGACTGATATAGACTTTAGGTAACTTGTAAAATAAAAGTTAAAGATTGGGCGTTGGTGAATTAGGGTATGATTTAAGGGTAAGGCGATCGCTGTGAGCATTTACAAGGAAGTGAAACATCCCAAAATTTTAGATAATGAACTCGTCACGCGAATTAAATGCTTTAACATTTCAACAGACGGCTCCTATCGCTATACCCTCTATCAGCTTCATAACAGTCAATAAATTGACGGCCACATTATAGTTCTGTTTTCCTTTTTTTTACCATTTTTATTGATGTGAGTTGATTGACATTCGGGACATTCAATCATTTTTTTCTTTGATTAGCGTTGGCGGAGCCTAGCGGCAGCTATAGCTATATCACCTTACCCTCCAATCATACCTTAATTCACCAACGCCACAAATGTAAGAGAAATTTATCCAGTTTTGTGAATATTTGATGAAGATAAAATTTATTATCTCTGGAAATCTACTATAAATTTTGCTTATGAATAGAACGTATTTCCGTTGTTATAAATGTTTGTACTGTTTGATATCAAATCCGCTATTTTAATACCACAGATAATAAAAATCACAATAGCTTTAAATTATAGATTATCTATTGATTTTGCTGGTAAATAAGGAGTATATATCGGGAAAGATATTATCTAACTACTTAATCAAAGTCAACATCATTTACGATTAATATTTTACCAAAAAAGTTGTTTTTATCTTGAGTTAAAAATCCCTGAAATCTTTGTATATACAAAATTGTGTTATTTAGAAAGTTAGTATTATTAGATAAATTTTTTATTGTTTATTCTATGGTTTGTAAATATTAGAAAAACTAATGTATTTACAAATTCTAACTATATAAAGATTCAGTAAAGATACTGATTTGCTATTGTTTTTTTTCTTGCTATCAATATATTGTTTGATCAAGAGTACGACACAACAGAGTGTCAAAAGTATCGGTGAAAGTTTTTAGGGACAATGGTCATCTGAGTCATTTCCACACTTTCTTGATGCACTAACTTGATTAAAAAAATCCTGGTAAATAACAGAAAATTCAATAAAACTATTTCAAGGTGAATTTGCGTAAATACTGAGTATGTCTTCGTTCTGCTACTAAAGATGTGGTGTAGGAGATATATCTATTTTTATTAATCTTTTATTAATTTAATTTGGAGAGATTCAAAGTAATGAGAAGTATGATTTCAGCAGTGCTGCTTTCTGCCACAGCAACGATAGTAGCAGTTAGTATACAAGTTCCAGTACAAGCTGCTAAACTTATGGGTTCTTTTGATTGGAACGCAAAAGGTGGGGACTTTACGGGAGAAGCTACTTTTATGCTTGATAAAGATTCTTATAAGGGAATGATTGACTTTGATTTGATGATTGATGGTGTCAAATTTGACAACAAGTTTGACATTAGTAATCCAATGTTTGGGGAAGAATGGGAACTTGAAATGTTTGATTTTAAAAATGATACAATTGGAGAAGGAAAGATTGATTTGATGAACTATACAGCTACCTTTGAGTTAATAAATGATTCTATTGAGACTCCAATGGTAACTATTCAGAATGTAGAAATTAAGCATGTTCCTGAACCAACCTCAACCCTGTCTCTCCTAGCCCTTGGTACTCTAGGAGCTGCCTCTGCCCTCAAGCACAAACTGAAGTCATCCAAATCCACAGATAAAGGGTGTTGCACAATAGAGAATGATATTCTAGAATTTTTATAGAGAAATGGACTGTCCTTATTGTCAAAGCCATAAAGTATTGAAAAATGGTCATCGTCAGGGAAAACAGAGTTATATCATGTCCGGTAGCATCGGTATTGTATAGAAAAGGTAGGCAACAGGCAACAGGCAATAGGCAACAGGCAATAGGCAACAGGCAATTGAGCAAGAAAAAAACTTAAATTTCCTGTAAATATCCACGCTAACTTTTACACGCTCCGATACCAACGGACATGATATTATCTGTGCTGTGATTGTGGCCGTCAATTGCCTCTTATATCAAATCCGGTTGAATAATTATTGTATGGTAGGGAGACACGGAGACGCGGAGACGCGGAGACGCGGAGATTGAAGTGTAGACAGAATTATAAACATATACTATATAACCGGATTGTATATTACAGAGGATCTGCGCTTTCGAGAAAGCCCCTGTCCTGCGGGTTATAGTTCTGACATTAAAGAGCTTTGTGTAAAAATGTCTCTTAACGGCATGGGATTCCGAGCCATTGAGCGAGTGACTGGTATTTCCCGTACCGACACTCCTTAACTGGGTACGACTTGCTACCATCACAGAGAAAGTGATGGTAACTATGAAATTCCTGAAACAGCTCAAATTGATGAACTGCCCACGATAAAATTACAGGACTTACGCAGTACGAGGTATTTTCGTCATTGCGACCGACAGGGAAACAATCTCAAATCCTAGTTTTTCCTACCTCATGCGTAAGTCCTGAATTAGTCTACATTTATTATTCAACCACCTCATTAACAGGAAAACGATCAATCAACTGCATAGCTCGGTAAGCATTCTTTTGTAAAACATCAGATAAATAAGGCACATGAGGAATTTGGGACAAGAAATCTAAAGTCCGACGTAAAATCCTGACAACATCACCCTCATCTAAACTTGTATTACTTACTAACTCCTGCCATTCAACTCCTAACGCCCACTGTTCGACGAGACTAATCAAATCTCGTTCCAACCATACAGGTAAAGCTACCCGATATCGACGTTGTACTTGAAATAACTGATGTCGTAAACTCCGCAAATTATTCAAAGCTTCATCTACCTCATCAGACAAGTCATACCAAGTCCAACTATCAGGTCTACTAATCTCTGTAACTAAAGCAGCACAAGCAGCAGCTAAATGATGAGGATCGAGAGGGTCAAGTACCCCAGACATTAATGCTAAACCAAGCCATAACTCATTATCACCTCTAATTGCTGCACAAGCTTGACCTATTTGGGTTGGTTGGACTTCATGCAGACAACCAAAATATTGCAAAATTTCAATTAAGTTGAGAAACTCCTGCCAGTGACGTGCCAACTTATCTTCTAAGAGGGTTTGGCGATCGTCTATTTCTGCCCTCAACATTCCCATCCTACGCCAACCTTTGAGCAAAGTACGAGGGTTTCCCCATTCTTTAATTGGATGTGCCTCAACTTCTGCTTCAACTATTGCTAGTTTTTGCATTTGTGCTAAAACTTCAGGAGCATCTACTGGTATAGGTACTGTAGGAATTTGTTGAGCTAAAGCTAGAGAAACTTCATCTCCTTTGCGACATTGCCCTAATCTAAAATCCATCTCTACAGGCAATTCTATGTTGTCTACAGCAGCTAGGCGAGGCAAGTCTGCATGTAGAGCAACTACATCCATTGCTGCTACTACATACCAGCGATTATCCTTACCTAAGCATAAGTAGTAAGGGGACTGACCAGGGCCTGGAACTTTTGCGACTAAAACTGCTGGAACTGGTTCTGAGCTAGATTTCTTGGCAGTAGGAACGTGTTTTCCTTTTAAACTAACCAAAGTTCCTAGCACTGCAAAAGACAAAGACAAAGATATTTCTTTAATCCGAGTTTCTTCAGCTTGTTTCTCTAAAATCTTGAGGATTCGTTTTTCTTCTTTGGCTTTTTCTCTTAATTTCTCATAACTTGCTAATAGTTGTTCGAGATTAACAAAATCGTTTTCTTCATAAATTCCTAGTTTATTTTGGACAGAGTTTAACTCTTCTTGTTGTTTCTCAATTTCTTCTCGCTCTGGTATTAAAGATAAGGTAGACAAATACTGACCAAAACTACGTTCTACTAATTCTTTTGCTTCTAACAATGTATGAGTTTGGAGTAAATTTAGCACCATTCCATAGCTAGGAGTAAATTGGCTAACAAGTGGGTCAGCTCCTGAAGTTGCTAAATAAGCTGCCTCTTTAGCTCCCTCAAATCTAGTTTGGACAGTTAAAACATAACCTTGAGTATCCATTCCTCGCCGTCCAGCTCTACCTGCCATTTGCAAAAATTCTGATGGTTTTAGGAGTCGGTGGCCATCATCTGTACGTTTTGAGAGGCTGGAGATAACTGTTGTCCGAGCTGGCATATTTATTCCTGCCGCTAAGGTTTCTGTAGCAAATACTACTTTGATTAAACCTTGTTGAAATAATTCCTCGACTAATCCTTTCCAGACTGGTAACATTCCGGCATGGTGAGATGCTATTCCTCGACTAAGAGGTTCTAATTGTTTAGAGTTAGCTAGGTCTGGGTTCCGCTTGATAAATTCCCGAATTAGATTTTCTAGTTGGGCTGCTTCGATTTCGTTAACTAAGGTAAGATTACCTACTTGGGCTATTTCTGCTACTGCACGGGCACATCCCCTACGGCTGAAGATAAAGTAGATAGCTGGTAACATATCTCGCTCTTTGAGCTGAGACAAAACTGCTGATAAGCTTGGTTCTTGTTGTCTACCTCTTTGGTTTCTGCCTGCTTGTCTAGTTTTGGGCTTGAGTTGGGGATTAATTCTGTTCTGGTTGTTATTGAGTAGGGGAAATAAACCCTTGTTGTTGGAGAAATTAAATTGGAGGGGGACTGGTCGGAAATCAGAGTAAATTAGTTGAGTTGGTCCATGAACCCTGGCAATCCAATCTGTGAGTTGGTCACTGTTGGCTACTGTGGCGGAGAGGGCTAATACTTGAATTTCTGGCGGGCAGTAAATTATTGATTCTTCCCACACGGTCCCTCTTTGTCGGTCGTTCATGTAGTGGCATTCGTCTAGGACTACTGCTTCTACTCTTTCTAGGGATGTACCTATTTCGCCAATAGGAGTACCATAGAGCATATTACGGAAGATTTCTGTGGTCATTACTAGGACTGGTGCTTCTCTGTTGACAGAGGTATCTCCTGTGACTAGACCTACTCTTTCTGGTCCAAATAGGTTGCGGAAGTCCCGCAATTTTTGGTTTGATAGGGCTTTTAGAGGTGTGGTGTAGAATACTCGTTGTCCACGACTCAGGGCACGGTAAATGGCGTATTCTCCAATCAGGGTTTTGCCTGACCCTGTAGGGGCACAAACAACTACAGATTTTCCTGCATTTAGGGCAGCGATCGCCTCTTGCTGGAAGTTATCTAGTTCAAATGGAAATAAGGTCTTCAGATCCAGTTCTTGACTGTTCTGGGTTGGATATGACACTAATATTTATTTTTTTGACTTTACAGAGTTTATGTGATATATGATGGCTATTTTTTCCAGAAGCTCTACATATATAGACTTTATATTTTGATTTTAACTACGATCATAAAAAATAAAGTTCTGAGGTTTGAGATGGGAAACCATCAAATAGTAAAGTTTTCCAGAATTTAATACAGCTATTATAGAAAATCGACAAAAATTACTTAATTTTTTAGTTTATAAAGTAGTATGACAACAGAAACTCAAACTCCAAAGATAGTAGTAGTAGGCGCTGGTTGGGCTGGTTTAGGAGCCACTCATCACTTGGCCAAAAACGGCTATAACGTTACACTTCTAGAGGCCAGTCCTTATCCGGGTGGTTTAGTCGCTGGCTGGAAAACTCCCGGAGGCCGTTCTGTAGAAGTGGGGATACATGGTTTTTGGTATCCCTACCATAACATATTTTCTCTTGTCAAGGAGTTAAACCTGAATCCCTTCACTCCTTGGACTCGTTCGGCTCAATATTCTCCTGCTGGATTGGAAGTAGAATCTCCTATTTTTCAAGATTTGCCACTTTTACCTACTCCTCTTGGTACTTTTATTTATACTCAATTTCAACGGTTGCCTTTGAGCGATCGCCTTTCTGCTTTACC
>JBFRWR010000837.1:0-8249 GCA_051439685.1 Trichodesmium sp. | reverse complement strand
GGCGATCGCCTCCTAGTTAACGACAGCAACGACCTAGATTATGAAACCAACCCCATCCTCAATATTACCATAGAAGTCAGTGATGGGGAATTAACAGACGAAGCAACAGTTACAGTAAATCTTTCTGATATTGAAGAAGAAAGCATAGTTACTTTTGCCAAAAACGTAGATGGCAGCTATTTGATAATTGATGGAGACCAGGAACTTCAACTGCAAAACCGTCGTGGTAAAACCTATAGCGATAGCTCTCACCCTAATTGGGATGGTGCTGCTGTTGAAGTTGATAACTCAGGTGGTTATCGTTTCTTACTCCAAGGTCAAAATGGTAGAAGTGGTCAAGCTTATGTCTGGACTACAGATGCTGATGGTGTAATTACTCGTGGTTCCGGTTGGAAATCTGGAGGTGCTATTTTACCGTGGGAAGTAGAATTTAATGTCGATCTGAATAACGATGAAATTATTGGAAACTCTTTCACCAATATTGAATCAGAAGGGATAGTTACTTTTGCTAAAAATGTAGATGGTAGCTATTGGATAATTGATGGAGACCAAGAAGTTCAACTACAAAACCGTCGTGGTAAAACCTATAGCGATCGTACTCACCCTAATTGGGATGGTGCTGCTGTTGAAGTTGATAACTCAGGTGGTTATCGTTTCCTACTCCAAGGTCAAAATGGTAGGAGCGGTCAAGCTTATGTCTGGACTACAGATGCTGATGGTGTCATTCAAAGTAATTTCGGTTGGAAATCTGGGGATGCTCTATTGCCCTGGGAAGGGGAGTTCAATGTTGACCTGAATGGAGACAGTACAGTAGTCTGATCTAGTTACCGAAAAATTTGGTTTTTTCCCGGCCTAGATCGAAGGTTCTTGCTAGGAGGGGCAATTAAAGCTTAAATGTATTGATTTATATTGGCTTTAGCCCTCTTACTTTTTTATTGTCTGAAAGTTATTTCAAACAATAACGAAACAGAATTATATCATGTCCGCTTGAATACTTATACTTTGGTGGAAGGAAGGCAGAGGGCAGAAGGCAGAGGGCAGAAGGGTTTATGACAATTATGACTTAATTTTATACACAAACGATGCTACCGGACATGATATAATATCAAATTTTAAAATGGCTGCTATGGAAAAATCTATACCAGGCAAGGATTCCCATGCACTCATTTGTAACATTCCAGGACTTACGCATAACCACCATATCTAGTAGAGGCAATTTCCTACGGAATGCTCTGCAAACATGAATTGCCCCTACAATATTAATTTGAAATTATTTCTGATCTGAACTACTAACCCTCGGCACAAACAACACAAAATCAGTAGGAACGATCGCCTCAATATCTGGGTCAAAACCACCTACTTGATTAGTTCGTAGTACGGATAGGGATGCTCCAAACTGGAGAAAAATCATGGCAAGTTGGTCGTTAGTAAACCGAGGTAAGAGCGATCGCCAACTTGCTGCCAGTTGCTGTAAAGTTTTCATAGGGGTTTCTACAGGGAAACCGCCTAAAGTAGTTGCTTCATAACGCCAATCTTTTCTGGCTTTGCCTAAAGGTGTGAGGTAATTTTCTAAAGTTTGCACTAGATTTACTAATTTTGTAAAACGCTGAGTTTGCTCATCTTGGGGATGGTCTCGCAGCCATTTCATAATTAGAGGGTTTGATTTTAACTGAGCAACCATGCGGTTTAAAGCTGTATAAAGTGCCTGACTTGAATCTTGCACACAGGAGTTGATTGGAGTAACAGAAGTTGTACCTGTACCATCTCCAGTCCGATAACGAGCTGCCATAACATCAAGTTCCTGAACTATGTAACTAAGTGGGGAAAATTTAACACCATTAAAATCATAGTCTTGAGTCATCGGTGGAAATTTAATGATAATTTCGGAAGTCGGACGCACTCCTAACCATCCCCACTGGCGATCGCCCATATACCTCTGCCAAGATAAAGTACCAGGAATTATACCGTCACAGTTATGAGTGTATATTTGTCGATATTCAAGGTTAAATTGGAGTTCATTAGTTAGAGGTTCTCGTATTACTTTAGCTATACCAAAAGCAAAATGCCCGAAAAATATGCCCAAGGGAGAAAGTTCTGGTTTTTTACCGCCGATACCTCCATAGACGTGCATGAATAACGCACGATCGCCTTCTTGCCAAATAGGGGGAGCAGCAACTTCACTTTCTTCTTGTTCTGTAGGGGTGAGCAAAATATTGGCAATATTACCTTTCGGAGCGACTTGTTTCTGCCAATATTCATGGTTAATATAATCCAAGGTTGCCTTTTTCCCAGAAATTATCTTCTGGGGTTCCACAGAAAATAAAGCACGGGGAGCGATCGCCTCTACCACAAATTTCTCTGCAGCATTTTTCGCTCCATAAATATACCAACCTGTAGTATTTACAGGAGAATTTTCCATACCTTCATTGGTAGAACAGAAAACACCATTGCGGTCAGCAACCACAGCAGGAATATAAACAATTTCCTCCATACCATCAAATTTTTGAGAGTTGCGGTTATAGTGACGCACCCGAAATAAATCATCACCGACAAACTCCTCAATTTTCACCAACCCATAAAAACGACCAGAAATTTGAATAGGTTCGCGACTAATATATAAACTAGAGCGACCGACATCAGCATCCTCAACTACAACAGGTTCAGGTAAAGCTACAATTACATCATCTTCCGGTCTGGCACCTGCCAAAGATTCCAGAGGATCGACATTTTGCCAATTATCGATCCGGTCTGGATGAATATTTCCTTGTTGCTTACTCACCATTACCTGATCGACAAAATTAACATCTGTTGTCACAAGTTGCACATAAGTTTGTACTTGAGAATTATCACTCCAACGTAAATTGACAATTTTGCCGATCAGATTTTGATGTGCTGTATCTGCTGTATGAACTTCTAACAATACACCTTTGACCTCTTCCTTTTCCTCCGCACTCGGTAAAATTAACCGTCCTACCCATGTACTGATAGGTTGATAAAATTCTGAGTCAACAGACTGACTGAGAGAATAATAATTAGGATCATAAAATATTGCTTCCTTGTAGAGTTCATAATTACTAAAAGTTCTGAAATTATCAGGATTTAATCCTGTTGCTGCCCAATTTTTAGTTAAAATTCCCGAAATAATATCTAATGTTTGCTGTAGATGAGTTCTACCGTCTGGCAGTTTACATTCTACTCCCATCGGACCTGCTTCAGTATTGTGAGCAACAGGACCTAGAGATACAAAACTAATTTTGCCTCGACGTTTAGCACAATTCCAATTTGATAGAAACAAAAACGGCCATCTTCCCGGAAACATAATCGGACCTAACTTTTCTACACCATCCTTTTCTCCCACCAGATGATACAGACGTTCTACTACCATTGCTCCAGTATTACCACTAATCACTCCGCCCAAAGAAATGACTTCAATGGGAGCATTTGTAGCTTGTTTGAGAAACGGTACTGCTGCCATAGACATTTGACCGCCTCCACTATAACCAATCAGAGCAATCGGTTTTTGACTACCCAAGGGATAACCGAAATGCAGCAAACTATCAAATAAAACCTGTGCTAACCCTTGATTTTGAATCGGACCATAACGGGGGTCTGCAGCAACAGCAACTGCTGCAACATTCCGTAAGTTAATAATACCTGCAATGGGATTATCAGGATTTTTCTGACTCATAGAATCAAGAATATTCCATAAAAATGCTAAAGGTCGGTTTTCTGTTAAAGGTCTGTTTGTGGCAGAATAGGGCATAATACCCTTGATAATTACTACATCCTCTGGAGTAACATCAGCTAAATTATCGAGAAAATTTTCGACAATGGGTATATATTGATAAGTACCTTGATTAATACCATCTAAGTATAGAACATAAACAGAAGCATCTTGGCGATCTGGTACTTCTGCAACCAAATTACCTGAATATCTAATAGTAGGAGGTTCATACCATCCAGCCCACCAAGTTAATGATTCTAGGGGAGTAAAAATTATTGAGCATAAGAGGGCAATTAAACTAATAGTTATTAAATTAATCGTGAGTCTAACTGTGTCGTTAAAAGCTGTAAACCAAATAGAGAAAATATTGATCTGAGCTGGTGATAAAAGGATAACAATAGAAAAAGCAATTAATCCAATAATTAGATATTTAATGATAGGTTTAATTTTAAACTTTTTCCCTTGATTACTTTGTTTTGGTAAAATGTCAGTGCTAATTTGTAAAGAACTAGATTGATTTCCTGCCATGACAATTTCTTCTAGTTTTTGTCTATCTGTGACTAACTCAGTTCCAGCAGCAAAATTTAACAACCATTGCCCAAAAGCAGTAATTGGACGACCAACAGTTCGTTGCAATACCTGATGTAAAATCCACCCAAGTATATTACAGGCAAATGCTCCCCAAATATTTAATTCTGTAATTTCTCGTATTCCTATTACTTCTGCTAATAGAGTCCAGAGGGTAAGTAATATACTGATGGGAATACCAAAATATGGTAATCCGATCAAAAAGCCTAACATTTGAGGTGCATAACTTAATCCCAAGGTCCGAATAACTGTTAGTAATTCCAGGTTAGTATTAAAGAATAATTGGCTACCTAACCAAATACTTATTGCCCAAAACCCGAAGCTAAAAACAAATATAATTGCCGAAATTCCTAAACTCAGAATAAAGCGTAATTGTTTAACTTTATTAATGAATAGTACAACACATTGGCCGATTGCTTGTGCCAAACCAGCAATTAAGACTATAGTTAATGCAGCCTGAGTCCCTTGGGACAAAATATTAATTTGATTGTAGACCTCTGAGTTGAGACTTAATGCACCTGAGATAAGATACCAAAATTGGTCAAAAGCCGTTTCTGTCATAGTTTGAACCTAAGAAGAAATTATTTAGTAGAAAGTTGTCAATATATTACAATAGGATGTAAATTATTTTATAAACTCAAAAGTCAAAAGTTTCAAAAAAATAGTGGCGTGACACGCCTAAAATGTTGTAATAGTAGGGGCGGGTTTTAGTTAAAATTTTGATGTTCACCCTAAGATTAAATAAACCCGCCCTCATGCAAAGTTTTAGCTATGTCAATCCAGTAAGGTGTGTTAAAAGCGAAGCGTAACGCACCTTTAAAATATGCTGATTGTTAGTTTCAAAAAAATAGTAGACTAATATAGAATCCATATAATTACTATAACTAAGTCATTGCGACTGGAACGGAGTCGAAGGAAGCAATCTCAGCGCACCTCTGAGATTGCTTCCTATCGTCGCAATGACGACTGTTCAACCGGATTCTATATAACACAACTAAAATGATGCGTTATAACGGATTATTAAATCCATTTTATAGTATTAATTCAAGCCTTATAACTCAATCTATAATTTTTCTACTTTTGCTATGAGGACTGTTCAAATAACTGTTGAACTGACAAAATAGGCAGACTTGCACCAGTAAAATCATCAGCATTGCGAGTAATAATAGCATCAACATTCTCAGCATAAGCACAAGCTAATTGCACTGCATCTTCAAAATCTCTCAAATTAGTAGCAAAAGCAGTTTCTAAAATATTACGATTAACGTCACAAATTTCCATTAATTCTAATGTCATAGCAACTGCTTCTCTTGCTCGTTCAACACTTTTAGTTTGTTTTCTAACAATGTAGAAAATGTTAGTTAAAGTTGTTGCTGTGACATATCCTTCTATTTCCTGAAGTCTTAGAGCTTCAAATAAAGCATTAGCATCATTCAAAAAAAGCTCTCTCTCTAAGACAAAATCTAGGACGATATTAGTATCTATTAATACCCTCATTTTAGATATTTCTCCACTAAACGTTCTTCAAGCATTGCTTCAACTTCTGCATCATTTGGAGGTGGACTATCTGTTTTTCCTATACCTCGGAACTTGTCTAAGAAATCAGGAGGTAACTGTGGACGAGGGCGAAGTTCTCGGTACAAAGAATCTGTAATTGCCTTGAGTAATAACAGGCGATCGCTTACCGATAAATTCAAAGCTTTTTTTCTTAATTCTTGTAGTTCAGACATAATTTTTATTCCTTCAAATTGCTCTTGTCTAAATATTATAGTAGAGTTCAGTAGTGAATCGTTTGGCAGACGGCTGAATGCTTACAATATTAGTATCTATGAGTTTATTTATGAGGTTGATTTTATCGTTAAATTCGCTTTTAATTTCTTTATTCCACAAATCATTAAAAGTAAGAGTAGTTTTATTCTTAACAGTTACCATAGTTTTAGTTTTTACTCCCCAGGTAAAACGCTACGGTTATCTAGAGAACAATTCTGCTCATGTTAGTTTACAACAAACTAGCCCAGTTTATAACCTAGGTGGTGGTGGGTTTGATGTGGACGAAGCCATCCAGTGGATGATTAATCAAGTCCGAGGATGCAATTTTTGTGAGGAAAAAGTAGATGTAGTTGTAATTCGTCACTCTGGTAGCGATGCCTATAATCAACCAATTCTCGCTATGGATGGCGTAGACTCAGTGAAGACTCTGATCATTTCCGATCGGCAGGATGCTATGGAAGAGAATGTTATAGAAGATATTGAGAATGCTGAAGTGATTTTCTTTGCTGGTGGCGACCAGTGTCAATATTTGCGGAACTATCTAAATACGGGAGTCGATCGAGCTATTAATTCTGTCATTGTTAGAGGTGGAGCAGTTGGGGGAACCAGTGCTGGAGCAATGATTCAAAGTAATTTTGTCTTCAAGGCTTGTTCTGAGACAGTTACCAGTAAAACTGCTTTAGAAAATCCATACGAAGATATTACTTTTAGTCAAGATTTTTTCCACTGGAGGAATTTCGAGGATACTGTTATAGATACCCATTTATCTCAGCGCGATCGCATGGGTCGGTTGATGACGTTTGTTGCTCGTTTACTACGGGATGGAATATCTTCTGATGTTCTAGGTATTGGTGTTGATGAAAATACTTCGTTAATTGTGGATCGAAATGGTTTAGCAAAAGTAGTAGGAGATGAGTTTGTTTATTTTGTTTTGGGAGACCATCTTCCAGAGGAATGTGAACCTCAAACTCCACTAACTTTTAGTAACTTCAAAGTCTGGAAAAGGGGAAATGGTGAAACTTTTGATTTGAATAATAGAGCATTAAATGATGATTATTATGAAGTTAGTATAGAGAATGGGGAAATTGATTCAAATCCTTATTAAAGGATCAATCAAGAAGTAGGGACGTTATATCCAAGGTCTCTACTTTTTTGACATAATTTTTCTTCCCTAAAATCTAAGGAGAGGCGATCGCTCACTGATAAATTCAGATCTTTTTTTCTTAATTTTTGTAGTTATGAGATAATTTTCATTTCCTTAAATATTTTGCTATAATATTAGCAGAAATTATTCTAGCTCTATTCCATATTCCCTAATTATGAAATTTATCAGTCCTAAACTTTATTATGTCTATAAAAGAATATTCGACTCTAATAACATTACAAGAATTTCTGCAACTGCCAGAAACGAAACCAGCAAGTGAATACATTAATGGAGAAATTATTCAAAAACCTATGCCAAAGGGACGACATAGCCGCTTGCAAGGAAAACTCTGTGCCACGATCAATCAAGTTGCAGAAGAAGCAAAGATTGCCTATGCTTTCCCAGAATTGAGATGTAGTTTTGGCGGGCGATCGATTGTCCCTGATGTGGCGGTCTTTCAGTGGGAGCGTATCCCGTTTACACCAGAGGGTGAGGTTCCAGATAACTTTGACCTACGGCCAGATTGGACGATTGAAATTCTGTCTCCTGAACAAAGGGCAAACAAGGTGATAGGTAATATTCTCCATTGTCTAGAGCATGGAAGTCATCTAGGTTGGTTCGTTGACCCTGATGACCTCAGCATTTTGTGCTTACGAGCGCAAAAACAACCTGTGTTGTGTAAAAGCGATCGAGTTCTTCCAGTTTTTCCTGATGTAGAATTAACTCTCACTGTCGATGAAATATTTGCCTGGTTAAAAATGGGGTAATAATTCATTATCAATTTTCCCGTAGGTTGGGTTGAGCTTGAGAAACCCAACTATAATTCTAATAATAATTCATCTAAAATATTCCCAAAAACTATGACTGTAAAAGTTAATTATCCTCAGATAAAAATAGAGGAAAATCAACCACCACGACTACAAAGAATACCCAGGGTGCGTGTTGCTCAAATTGTTATGGATTATTTAGCTTATGGATGGTCTGTTGACGAAATGTGTCGCCAACATCCTTATTTAAGGCTTT
>JBFRWR010000836.1:0-13834 GCA_051439685.1 Trichodesmium sp. | reverse complement strand
GAACAGGAAAATTTTTATTTATTATCCCCTTAAAAGGGGAGGCTTTAAACCACAATATTTCGGTAATAATTAATAATTAATTGTTGAATAATCTCCCCATCTCCCTATGAATCCTTGGTAGCAAACGTTAACGTATTTCATATTACATCCACATGGGAAAAGGATTTAATTCCTCTTCCTTTAAAGACTTTTTCAACCATCCAATTTTAACAGGAACATCATATAGTCTTCCTAATCCTAACCGCTTCCACATATGACGCATTCCTGGAACAATTACTTTAGCTACCCTCAACCCAACATCACTACGAGTCTGGTCTAATACTAATAGTTCCATGTCATTTTTTTCAACTATTTGCTGACACAATTTAACATCTTCTAGTAAATCATCACTAGCTAATTGAAAATAATCACTACTTTTTTTAGAAATAACTTTATTATTCGGAACCAAATAAGGTTGATTAATTAAAGTTGCAGTTTGCCACCATTCCACTGCTAATACATCAGCAGATGGGGGATAGTTTGTTGTTCCATCATCTTTAAAAGATAGTACATTAGGTAATATTTGATTCACCTCAGTTAACGCTCGACTAATAGCTATTTCTGCGTCAAAATGCGCCCCATATCCTAAGACAATATCTTCTACTTCTCTATCCTTTCTTGCACTAATAGCTGCAAAACAAGAAATATTTAAATCGCTCGTAATATCCAACACCCATAAATCCCGATTTAGACTTTGATAATATTGTTTTAACTGTTGAAAATAAGGCTGTTCAAAACTATCTAAATCTACTTGAGGTTTTGACAACCGATTATACCACCATAAAGCTACACAATCCCGTTCTACTAACTCCATAAACCCTTGTAAAATTGCCTCCTCTATAGTATTTCCCGCTGCACATCCATTAGAATCTGCCCAACAATCTAAATAATCAGATTCAGCATACCCATAATAACAGTAAGCAGTGGGTAAATATTTAAATTCTTGAACAGTTAAAGACCATACAGGAGTCCAATCAATTATTCTCGTTTCATCAAAAGGTTCTGGTACTTTTTGAAACCACCCTTTACACTCAATATTCCATTCTTTTCTATTTTGATATTGTTGCTCGCTAAAAATCATGCACTGATTAGGATGAATAGCTTTATCTGCTAATTGTTGATAACTCCCTTTTTCTCTAATTTCATCTCCTTGAAACACCCCAGAATAACGTTCTATTGCCTCACAAAAACCACTAGCTCTTGCTTGAATATCAGTTCTTCCTTTCCCCGCACTTTTTCCTCCCATATTTTTACGCAAACCATCTAAATCGTCAAAAACATTACGAAAATGATGTCTAGCTACATAAGTATGAACTAATTCTTGACTAGGAATTTTAGCCAATTCTCGCACCACACCTATAATCGGACTAATATGATGTTGATACTTTCTCAATGTTTCTTCAGGAGAACAAAAACGATGCCCTCCATCGGCAGTAAAGGCTTTTTTCCGGTGTCCTAAAACTACTGGTAAAGGTTGTTTTGAAAATATTTTTCCACAACTAGAACATTGAGGGCGTTTTACCAAAATATGGTTTTGAGTTTGTAGGGTGAGGTGGTCATAAGTAATCAAATTTCCTTCTAATCTAGGATTGTTTTTTTGGATAATCCATTTGAAAATTTCTGTGGCAGCTATGGTTAAAGTTGTTTGGATTTTTGACTGAGAAAAATAGAGTGGAGGTGTTAAAAGTTTTGTCTGATTTTTCTTTCTATTAATAAACTCTTCAATAGGTCGATTGTTTCGCCAACGTTGTGCAAAACAATCCCAACATCCTGTTTGATTGGGTTGGAATAATGGTCCGATCCAAGTGATAGTTCCTAATGGTTTGATTAACATCCAAGGAGTTTCAGATTCTAAGGCTTGTTGATTAAATTCGGCTAATTTAGGATCGAGATAATCGTCGGTTAATATAATTGTTAAATTTCCTGCATCAGCTACTTGAATCTGAAAAGATTTTAATAGGTTAATCAAATATTCGTCTGTTACTGTACCTAATGTTTTGACTGTAATTTTAGTTGATTGTAATTTCTCGTAAGCTTGGGATTGAGAAATACCTAGATGATGACAAAGAATGGCTAAGTTAGCAGGTAATAATTCATTTTTTTCTAATAGGTATCCTTGTTTGTGGAGCTGAAAGAGAGCTTCTTGAATTTTCATAGTAAAATTCATAATCTCTTGGAATACATTAGGATTGTCTGGTGTTAAATTTTGCTCTTGTAGAATTTCTAATTGGAGAATATCGATAATTTCATCAACATTTCGTTGACCATCAATTAATTTAACTAAACTATAATAAAGGGGGTCTTGTAAACAGACGGATTCTCTTTCGGATATGAAAAATACTGTATCTGGTTCTAGGGTTTCAACTAAGTAAGCGGGATTAAAATTAGGTTTATTGAGCATATTTGTCAAATTATTTTGCCAAAATAATTTTATAATATAGAAGCTATTTAGTATCTTTGCTCGGGATTAAATTTTTGAGTTACGAGTCGGCAGTAGAATAGAAGCAATACAGAAAAAAGATTGAAAAATTCTCCCTTACTTCCCTACTTTTAAGATTACCTACAGTGGAATGATTGATTCATTTGCTGAAGCACCTCGGTCATGGTGATGAGTCGTGGAATTTTCTTTCTATTACCTATAGTGGAATGATTTATTCATTTGCTGAAGCACCCAGCCATGGCGATGAGTCGGGAAATTTTCTTTCTATTGCGTATAGCGCAACAATTAATTCATTTGGTAAAGCACCCCACCATGGTGATGAGTCGGGAAATTTTCTTCTATGACCTAATAGTGGAATGATTTATTCATTTGCTAAAGCACCCAGCCATGGCGATGAGTCGGGAAATTTTGCTTCTATTACCTATAGTGGAATGATTTATTCATTTGCTGAAGCACCCAAGCCATGGTGATGGGTCGTGGAATTTTCTTTCTATTACCTACAGTGGAATGATTTATTCATTTGCTGAAGCACCTCGGTCATGGTGATGAGTCGTGGAATTTTCTTTCTATTACCTATAGTGGAATGATTTATTCATTTTCTGAAGCACCCAAGCCATGGTGATGGGTCGTGGAATTTTCTTTCTATTGCGTATAGCGCAACAATTAATTCATTTGCTGAAGCACCCAGCCATGGCGATGAGTCGGGAAATTTTCTTTCTATTGCGTATAGCGCAACAATTAATTCATTTGCTGAAGCACCTCGCCATGGTGATGAGTGGTGGAATTTTCTTTCTATTACCTAATAGTGGAATGATTGATTCATTTGCTGAAGCACCTCGCCATGGTGATGAGTGGTGGAATTTTCTTTCTATTACCTAATAGTGGAATGATTGATTCATTTGCTGAAGCACCCAGCCATGGCGATGAGTGGTGGAATTTTCTTTCTATTACCTATAGTGGAATGATTGATTCATTTGCTGAAGCACCTCGGTCGAGATGATGGGTCGTGGAATTTTCTTTCTATTACCTATAGTGCAACAATTAATTCATTTTATTCAGCACCCAGCCAGAGGTGATGAGTCGTGGAATTTTTCTTTCTATTACCTATAGTGAAATGATTAATTCATTTGTTGAAGCACCCAGCCAGAGGTGATGAGTCGGGAAATTTTCTTTCTATTACCTATAGTGCAACAATTAATTCATTTGCTGAAGCACCCAGGCAGAGGTGATGGGTAGTGAACCATTTTAGCTGTGTCGATCTACTACCAACATTTTCATTTTCTAAAGCTCCAAAAAAATCCAAAGGATTGTTGGTTGCATCCTGACAATTTTTGTGATACCATAAAATTTGGATGGATCTGCTCGCCCATACACATGATTTTTTATTCAACTCTTTGCATCACAATTAAGTACAATAATCGGAACAATAAACTTTGAGCAAATCAGGGATTAATTCTACTTACTATTTTTACTATACTGATTAATGGTACAAAGGGCTGTAGATCGGACTTTAAGCTCCTCTAAACTAACTCCATATCAACTATGAACTATGCCAATAATAATAATTATCAGATTATCGAAAAAATCTATGAAAGTGCTAACTCTTTAGTTTATCAAGGTATTCTTACAGCGGATAATCAACCTATTATTATTAAAATCCTTAAAGAAAATTATCCTACTCCTTCAGAACTCACTCGTTATAAACAGGAATATGAAATTACTCGTTCTTTGAGTCATGTAGATAGTATTGTTAAAGTTTATGATTTACAGCGATATAAGAATAGTTTGGTAATGCTTTTAGAGGACTTTGGGGGTCAATCTTTAAAGTCTTTATTATCCCAAAGGCAATTAAGTTTAGAAGAATTTCTGACAATTGCTATTAAGATAACTGAAAGTTTAGCAATAATTCATAGAAATAATATAATCCACAAAGATATTAACTCTTCTAATATTATCTATAATCCTGAAACAGGTCAACTAAAAATTATCGATTTTGGGATTTCTAGTCGCTTATCCCAAGAATTTATGAGAGTTCTTCCTCCTAATCAACTAGAAGGAACTTTAGCATATATCGCTCCAGAACAAACAGGTAGAATGAACCGAGGAATAGATTATCGCAGTGATTTTTATTCTGTTGGTGTGACTTTTTATGAACTTTTAACTAATAAATTTCCTTTTGAAACAACTGACCCAATAGAGTTAGTTCATTGTCATATTGCACAACAACCTTTACCACCCCATGAACTAAATTCTAATATTCCTAATTCTGTATCTAATATTGTCATAAAATTGTTAGCTAAAGCTCCTGAGGAAAGATATCAAAATGCTTTGGGAATTAAGGCTGATTTAGAAACTTGCTTTCATCAATTAAAGTCTCTAGGAAAAATTTCTGAGTTTGCTTTAGGAAGTCAGGATATTGCGGAGAAGTTTCATATTCCTCAAAAACTCTATGGTCGAGAACAGGAAGTAGCTCAACTTTTAAGTACGTTTGAGAAAGTTACTCAAGGTACAAGGGAAATGATTCTAATTTCTGGTTATTCAGGGATTGGTAAATCTGCTTTAGTTAATGAAATTCATAAACCTATTACACGGCAACGAGGACAATTTATTAGTGGTAAATTCGATCAATTGCAGCGAGATATTCCTTATTCAGCTATTTCTCAAGCTTTTCAAGAATTGATCCGTAAACTACTAAGTGAACCAGAAATAATCCTACAAACTTGGAAAAAGAAGATTCTAGAAGCTTTAGGAAATAATGGCCAAATTCTGATTAATGTGATTCCCGAACTCGAAAAAATTATTGGGCAGCAACCACCAGTTGAGGAGCTAGGTGGAAGTGAGAGTCAAAATCGCTTGAATTTATTTTTTCATAGATTTCTGGAGGTTTTTTGTCGGAAAGAACATCCTTTAGTTATCTTTATTGATGATTTACAATGGGCAGATTTACCTTCTCTGAATTTAATTGAGCAATTAATGTCAGATTCTGAGAACCAATATTTGCTGATGATTGGAGCGTATCGAGATAATGAAGTTAGTTCAACTCATCCTTTAGTAAATACTTTAGAGAAAATTAAGCAAGCTAAAGTTATAGTTAATGAAATTACTCTTTCTCCCTTAAAACTTACCCACATAAATCACTTAATTGCTGATACTCTAAGTTGCAGTTCAGAGGTTGCAAAACCTTTAGCTGAATTAGTTGGGAAAAAAACTGGTGGTAATCCTTTTTTCCTGACTCAACTTCTCTATTCTTTGTACCAAGAAAATTTAGTAGTATTTCAACCTCCTCAATCTTTTGTTAATACAGAAGATCAGCAAAAATGTTATTGGCAATGGGATATAGAGCATATTGAAAGGGTATCTATTACCGATAATATAGTTGAATTGATGGTAAGTAAAATTGAAAAATTAAAGCCGAAAACTCAAAACATTCTCAAATTAGCGGCTTGTATTGGGAACCAATTTAATTTAGAAATTCTGGCGATTATTAATGGAAAATCTCAAACAATTACTGCTCAAGAATTAGAGTATGCTATTCAGGAAGGACTAATAAATCCTTTGGATAATAACTATAAAATTTCTTTACTTTGGGATGCTGAAGAATTATCAAATCAGCTCTCGGAAAATTATTTTGAATTGGCAAAATATATCCCCTACAAATTTTTACATGACCGAGTACAACAAGCTGCCTATTCTCTAATTTCAGAAGCAGAAAAAAAACAATTGCATCTACAAATAGGTCGTTTGCTACTGAGAAATATTGAAAAAGATGAGTTACAAAAGAAGATTTTTGATGTTGTTAATCAACTGAATCAAGGGTTAACTTTAATTACCGAGCAGTCAGAAAAAGATGAATTGGCAAAATTAAATCTTCAAGCTGGTAAAAAAGCTAAAAATTCTACTGCTTATAAAGCTGCACTTACCTATTTAGAAACTGCCCTAAAATTATTATCATCAGAGAGCTGGAGAAATGAATATGATTTGACTTTAGAAATTTATATAGAAGCAGTAGTAGTTCAATACTTTAATTCTCAATTTGAAAAAGCTGAAGCTTTATCTGATATTGTGCTTCAAAATGCTCGAGAAGTTCTTGATACAGTTAAAATTTATGAATTAAAAATTCAATTCTATCATGCCCAGCTTCAACTACAAAAAGTGGTAGAGACTACGTTTGAAATTTTAGCCAAGCTAGGGGTCGATCTTCCATTAGACATTAATCAACAGCGAGATAAAATTTCTCAAGAAGAGAAAACAATAGCGTTATTTTTGCAAGATAAATCTATTGCCCAGTTAGCAAATTTACCTACTATGACTGATCCTAACAAACTTGCTGCTGTCAAACTATTAGTTCTTGCTACTACATCTGCCATGATTTATAGTCCTGAAGCATGTGGATTGATAACTTTAACTGCTATTAATCTCTGTCTAAAATATGGAAACTCACCTTTAGCAACTGGTGCCTATTGTTTTTATGGAATAGCTATATGTGGTATAATTCTGAGCCAAGATGTTAAATCTGGATATGAATTTGGGAAACTAGCTTATCACTTGTTGAACAAGCATAACATTGCAGAAATGAAACCATTTGTAATTATTCATTACTATGGATTTATTCGTCATTGGAAAGAACCTTTTAGACAGATAAACCTAAATGATTTTGAAGATGTAATTCAAATTGGATTGGAACAAGGGGATTTTCGACATGTTGGTTATAATATAATTTCTTATTCTCTTTTTTCAATTTTCCGTGGTTTTAATCTTGAAGAGTTTGAACTTAAGTGTAGAGCCTATGGTCAGTTAATCAAACCAACACAAGAATACGAATATTATTATTATAACTCTTGTGAAAAAATGGTTTTAAATTTACTGAAAGAAGACACAAAAGATTATCATTTACTATTTAAAAGTTCCCAGGAAGAAGAAGATAAAATAATACAGTTTTGGATTGATAATAATGCTGCTTGGTTACTGTTTATTTCCTGTCTTAGTAAAACATTTACTGCCTATTTTTTCAAAGATTATGAGCGAGGATTAGAAACAGTTTATTTGTCTGAAAAACCGTCTCGACTTTGTTCAGCTTATCTCATTTATCCACAAAATCTTTTTTACTCTGCATTAACTCTTTTAGCAGTTTATCCTGAAGCTGATATTGAACAAAAAGAACTTATTCTTGAAAAAGTTACAGAACATCAAAAAAAGATGTTTTATTTCCAGGAAAATTGCCCTGAGAATTATGGAAACAAATACTATCTTATAGCAGCAGAAAAGGCACGAGTTTTAGGAGAAAATTGGCAAGCACAAGAATTTTATGAAAAAGCCATTCAAGGAGCAAGAAAATATGAATTTATCCATGAAGAAGCCTTAGCTTACGAACGAGCAGCGGAATTTTATCTCGCCCTTGATAGAGAAGAAATAGGTCAATTGTACTTAAGAAATGCCCATCATTGCTACAGTCGTTGGGGTGCTAAAGCTAAAGAAAAACAGTTAGAATCAGAATATCCCCAGTATTTCTTAGGAGTAACATATCAAACCGAATCAAAAAGTATTAGTACAAGTATTTCTACCACCGGATCTAGTGGAGAAATTCTTGACTTAGCTACAGTTATTAAAGCATCTCAAGCAATTTCTGGTGAAATTAAATTGGAAAATCTCCTACACAATTTAATGAAAATTCTGATTGAAAATGCCGGGGCACAAACAGGTTTTTTGATTCTCAACTATGAAAGTCGTTGGGTGATAGAAGGTCAAGGAACAATCAATAGTGATGAAGTGACAATCTTACAATCAATTCCGATAGAGTTTCTAGACCCTGAAACATCAATTCCGATTTTACCAACTACGATAATCAATTATGTAATTCGCAGTCAAGAAAATATTGTTCTTAACGATGCTACTAACCAAGGACAATTTATTAATGATCCTTATATTATTGCCAAACAAAGTAAATCAATTCTCTGTACTCCTTTAATTAATCAAGGTAAATTAAGTGGAATTATTTATTTAGAGAATAATTTAACCACTGCTGCATTTACTTCAAAAAGAGTCGAACTTTTAAATATACTGTCTGCTCAAGCTGCTATCTCTATTGACAATTCCAGACTTTATGCACAGGTTAGGGAAAATGAAAGTAGGTTGAATCAATTTCTGGATGCTGTACCAGTAGGTGTGGCAATTATAGATGCTTCTGGTCATCCCTATTACTTGAACCAAATTGCTAAGAAATTATTGGCTAAGGAAGTAGTCTCAGGTGTCACATCGGAACAAATCGCCTCAACTTATCAACTCTATAAAATCAGTACAAATCAAGAATACCCATCACATGAGCTGCCTATTACCCGCGCTTTACAAGGGGAAAGTTTAACAACGGAAGATGTTTATGTTCGTCAAAGCAATAAGATGATTCCTCTGGAAAGTTTTTCTCAACCTGTTTATGACGAAAAAGGAAAAATTACTTATGCTATTGGTTCCTTTATAGACATTACAGAACGGAAAAAAGCTGAAGCTGATCGCCAACGTTTTACTAACGAACTATTTCAACTTAATAAAGCTTACGAACGCTTCGTTCCTAACCAGTTTCTTGAATTTTTGGAGAAAGAAAGCATTGTTGATGTAGAGTTGGGAGACCAAGTACAATTAGAAATGTCAATTTTATTTTCCGATGTTCGTAATTTTACTACGATGTCGGAAGCGATGACTCCCGAAGATAATTTTCGCTTTATTAATTCTTTTTTATCCAGGATGGAACCGGCAATTTTAGAGAATCAAGGTTTTATTGATAAGTACATCGGCGATGCAATCATGGCTTTATTTTCTGGAGATGCGGATAATGCAGTGAAAGCTGGTATTTCTATGCTCAAGCGACTGAACAAATATAACCAAGAACGTATTAATTCTGGCGAGCCTCCTATTGGTATTGGTGTCGGTATTAATACTGGTCTTCTGATGTTAGGTACTGTCGGTGGCAAAAATCGCATGGATGGTACTGTGATTAGTGATGCGGTAAACTTGGCTGCTAGGGTGGAAAGTTTGACTAAAAATTATGGGGTGTCGTTGTTGATTACGGAACAGACTTTTTCACGACTGACACAACCAAGCAACTATGCTATTCGCTCTGTGGATACGGTAAAAGTCAAGGGTAAATCTCAAGAGGTAACTGTTTATGAGGTTTTCGATACCGATCCGCCAGAAGTTAAGGAAGGTAAACTTAAGACCCTAGAAAATTTTACAGAAGCCATCTCCCTTTACAAATCTGGTCAGTCATTGGAAGCGGGGCGACTGTTTGCAGAGTGCTTGAAAGTGAGTCCGAGCGATCAAGTTGCTAAAATATATCTTCAACGTTTATTTATTCCTTGATATTAAATTGAGTTGAATACTTATTATGGAGGTGGGGTGATGGGGTGATATTATCTCCGCTTGAATGGTTTAATTAGAGCTTGTAGTAGGGCTTTAGCCCTATCTATACTTCGGGCTAAAGCCCTACTACAAACAGGATTGGATATCACGATATCTGACTATGACGAATCACCCAAGTCATTAAATTTTGCCATTCATCAGTTTTAGCCAATTTATCAGCATCCAAATCATCCCCCATATTCTCAGAAAATCCTGTAAAACTTTCAATCCAGTTAATCACCGTTCCCACTGGTAAAAAAGGAGTATATTGCCAAGACTTTTGTAAATACTCCACCATCTCAGGATAAAAACCCGTATAGTACAAATACCATGAACTCCAGACCAAAGTATTGTAGCGCACCTGTTTTTCCAATAACTTAGCTGCCAAGGGTAGAGACTCCGAGGCAAAAAACTTATCCAACACTCCATTAATAGATCGCGCCTGAGATACACCATCCCGCATGGTATTCCGGTCATGCTGACGATAACAAACAGTAGACTGTCGCAACCAATCAGCCTCACAACCCCGCACAGCTAAACGCAAAGTCAAGTCTACATCCTCCGCTTGACCTAATCCTGCTTCAAAACTCCCCACCTGTTTTAACCAATCCCGGCGAAACATCAAAGTACCCATAGTGCCAATTGGTTTCCAGCGTAACCACCCCTCCAAATCTAACTTCGGCGCATAATCCCAAGGTGTCTCATCTTTAAGAGTTTCACCCTGCTGATTCACTCTGCGCCACCCACTGTGAACAATTCCTAAATTTGGTTGTGCGTCAAATACACCCACCTGAGCGGTGAGTTTATCTGGTAAGAAAAAATCATCCGCATCCAAAAAAGCGATTAATTCTCCCCGCGCCAAATCAATACCATGATTTCGGGCAGCCGAAACTCCTTGGTTTTCTTGATATATATAACGAATATTCTCAATATAAGGTTGTAGGACTAACCGGGTATTGTCTGTGGAGCCATCATCAATCACAATAATTTCATAAGATTGATAGGTTTGGGCGAAAATGCTTTCTATAGCTTGACTAATATAGCGATCGCAATTGTATACGGGTATAATTACACTTACCCGTGGAGTGGTAGTAGTTGACATGAATATTATTCCTGATGAATACGAATATATCTATAGGATATTGTACTTATTGAAGTTCTTAGTAAATTACTCAGATTTCTTTCGGCGTTAATATCATCTTCCAGTTGAGTCATAATAAATCAGAACATAATATTAGTAAATTACTCAGATTTCTGTCTTGTCTTTATCTAATACTGGGAACTTTCTATTCAGAATAATCGTCTTTAAATAAATTTAGTTTAAATTTGATAAATTTGCCTTAGAGGGCGATCGCCAAACTATTTTAGCTAAATACCCTGACAGACTGTAATTCCCTAGAAGATAGGATCAAAATAGACATCCAGAACAGAAGAAGTAGGGGGAAAAATTGATGAAGAAGAGTATAATAGTTGATGTGATTTTTTATTATTGGAGATGTCTATTGTTATTTCTGTTTTTAGATTGAAAATTATTTTCCCAGTCAAGAAAAATTATATTTAGGTATTAATCTTTATTCTTAATAGAATTTAATAATTATTTGCACAGGTAAAATACAAGAATCTCTATACAATTTTTGCTCAGAAACCGGGTTTATGGTAAGCAGATGTAACTATACTAAGCATTTTATATAAACCCGGTTTCTATGCTTGTTGAGACTGAAAATATAAAACTATCTTTAAATAAACCTTTTGTATCAAAAAATAACAAAAATACGGATTTTAAAAAATGTTCAAGAATAATTATTTTCTGCCTATTTTAAACGCATTAAATTATCGAAAGAAAGCAGGATAAACCAATAAAAAAATACTGATTTTATCTAAAGCAACTGTTAGTATGATGTGGTGAATATTATAAACAAAAAGTAATTATGAGTGAAATATGTATAGGCGACTCACTCGAAGGTACTATTCAAGACGAAACACTTGAAGGTACAGAGTGTAATGATACGATTGCAGGCAACGAAGGCGCAGACTCCATAGATGGTAAAGCTGGAAAAGATTATCTGATTGGAGACAAGGTAGGCCAAGATGGTTCTAGTGATACAGTGAATGGTGGACTCGGCAATGACACTATAGAAGGAGGTGCTGGAGGAGACAGTCTTGTAGGTGGTGGGGGAAATGACTCCATCATTGGTGGTGCCAAGAATGCTAGTGGTAAGGACGGCCCGGATACTATTCGAGGAGGTGCGGGTAATGACTTCATTGATGGTCGTCTTGACGCAGACCTTTTATTTGGAGGTATTGGCAACGACATCATATTAGGTAATATAGGTATGGATACCTTGTTCGGTGGTGATGGTAATGACTGCTTGGATGGTGGCCTTGGTGCTGATATTCTCCGAGGTGGCGAGGGCGATGATACCTTGATAGGATTTGAGGGTGCAGACACCTTAGTTGGTGGTATTGGTAATGACTGTTTAGATGGTGGTGGAGGAAAAGATTTTTACGTCTTTGATGCTAATGCTTCTATGGGTATTGACACCCTCACTGACTTCAGGGGTGGTAACATAGATGGTGACATCATTCAGATAGATGAGAGTATTATTCTTGGTGATGCTGGAGGCGAGATTGTACTAGAAACAGTAGGAGACATTAATAATTTCGATCCTACGACGTCTAATGCTAATGTGGTTTACGAGACAATAGATGGAAGCAATGGAAGACTTTATTTTGTTCAAGATGATGATACAACAGTAAAACAGTTCGCATTCCTAGAAGATATTCCGTTTGCTGGATCCAATCAACCTACAGCGGGTGATTTTGAAATCATCTAAAAGACTAACAAAAAAATCATAAATTAATCTCCACAGGGAAGCATTTAAACCGATCGTATTTATATTTATTATCAGGATTTAAGCATTTACCTTTATTTTTTTGGTTGCACTATAAATAAAGCATGGAAACCGGGTTTATATAAAATGCCACTATACTGATATCTGTCTCCCATAAACCTGGTTTCTAATAACACTCCGTATTTTTTCCATTACCGAAAAATCAAGGTATAAAGTCTCTGACTCACCGTGGAGAAACAAAAAAAAATTTCCTTTTATTCAATCCTATCCGTTTTAGGGAGAGGTAATTATCAATTATCAATTATTGAAAACTATCTCTTAGGCAAAATTTTTCCCTAGCCAGTATCTAGAAAAATCATCTTTAGATTACCCCGAAAATGGGGAGTCTTTACAGAATTACTATATATAGTTAGTAAATCAGGGAGAAAAATTAGTATATGCAAAACGCTCCTGTTATTCAAATATTAGATGAAGCTGAAAATATAGCAATTCAAGGATTATTGTGTCAGCAAGAAGGCAAATTAGAAGAGGCCGTTGTTTACTATCAACAAGCACTGAATGACAATCCAAATTTACAACCAGTTCATTATAATTTAGGCATTGTATTGTATGAACAGGGAGATTTATTAGGAGCATATCAGAGTTATCAAAAAGCTATTGCTCTTCAACCAGATGATGTTAATGCTTATTATAATCTGGGTATTGTTTTGCAAAATCAAGGTTTATTAGAAGCAGCAATTGATAGTTATCAGCAAGCAATAAATTTATCAAAAATTGAGAATAGTAACCATTTAGATTCTGTGGTTAATTCTTACAGTAATTGGGGTTGTATTTTACTGCAGCAGGGTCAAGCTGATGCAGCAATTTCTGTGTTTAAAAAAGCTTTGTTGTTGAAACCAGAGGATTTTACTATCCACAATAATATTGGTCAAGCACTGTTACAAAAAAGGAAGTTAGACCAGGCAATAGTTTACTTTGAAAAATCCCTAAAATTAGAACCTCGATTTACCATAGCTCGACACAAGATTGGCAAAGTATATCAATATCGAGGATTACATAAGGAAGCGGTTGAATATTTTCGGCAAGTTATAGAATTAGAAGCAGAAAATATGAC
>JBFRWR010000835.1:0-9567 GCA_051439685.1 Trichodesmium sp. | reverse complement strand
CACATAATATTACCGAAAATTTAAGGTATAAAGCCTCTCCATTCATGGAGAAAAACAAAAAAAATTCCTTTTAACCAATCCTTCTATTAAAGAAGAGGTAATTATTCATTATTCATTATTCATTATTCATTATTCATTATTCATTATTTATATATCTCTCTTCAAGACAAAAAAGAAAGGTTGTGATAAGCCTTTAAAATCCATTAAACCTAATACTGTATTATCATCTATTTTTCTAAAGATGTCGTTAATTGGTAAATTATCATAAATCATCGTCGCACTAACCTTTTGACGATACTCAATCATGCGCATCCTTGCCTGACTTTTTTCCGTTTTTAACATCAAGTTCATCAGCCGAAAAATAGGTTTCATAGCCTTACTTTTGAGAATTGGCAAACGAAGTCCTAAATTCATTGCAATTGGATTTGGATCGACCTTAAATATATTATTATTCCCATCTGAAAATAACAAAGGATGAACTTTTTCAGTATCAATAAATTCTTTTCCATACCAACCACTTACTTCTAATAAGCCATCCATGGGGTGATTTGTCGGAAATTCAAATCCTTGCCATCTACCCACCATAAACTCTAAATTCACCGACTCTAACTCATCAAAAAATTTTAAAGCTTCCTCCGTACTAGCTCCTCCATTTTCCAGAGTTGTATTTAATTTTTCTAAAGTGTTCATCTTAGCACCTTGGTTTATTACTATAAAACATAGTATATTTGTATTTAGACTAATAAATTAATTTTCTTTAGACTTAAAGATTATCTTTATTGGTTAGTATAAAATTATTTAATTTATCAGAAAATTTGGGTTTAAAACCCCGCCTTTTAAGGCGAAATGTTTTTGGAGCGGAGCGTAAATCCCTCTTACAAAAACAACTGTCAGATCTGTGTCTTACATTCTGTTTCCTTGCGGATTCCACAGGAAACGGAGACCTCAGAATTACAGACTCGCTTCTGACTTCCCCTCCACCGGAGGGGTTAGGGGTGGGTTGACTTCTAACTTCTGACTTAGTTAATTGTGTGGAGCTAATTCTATGTACCGAATACGAAAAATTAGAAAAATACTCACTGGCACTTTAGTAACAATGGCCAGTCTTACCATTATTTCAATTGGAAATATACAGAGTTCCTCAGCAGCAGAATCTTATAATCAATCTTTGCAAGAACTCTACGAGATGCGCGATCGCGTAGTTAATAAATTAGAATCTCTGCCTACTCCTAGAAAAAGATTATTCTTTTCTGAGGAAAATCAAGCAATATTAGAAAAACAACAAAGCTTAGTTCAAAAATTACAAGAAATTGATGTTCAAATATTAGTTGAACAGCGAGCAAATGATAATTGGAGACAAGCATTAACTCTAGGTGCCCAAGCTGCTGAAGTGGGAGTATCTGCAAACCCAACTGTCAAAACTAGAGAAACAGAAAAATATCTCTGGCAACAAGCTATTTATAATTTAGAAGAAATTCCTGATGATTCATTTATCGGAGACAAAACTAATAAAAAAATCAAAGAATATAAGCGCAGTCTTTATGACTCTTCTTATCAATTAAACATCACTAAATCTAACTTTTTAGATAAAATTCGTAAAGAAAGTGGTCTATCAAGTAGAGCTACTATTACTATCTGTAATTTACGCAGAGAATGTTTAAACTTAAATGGTAATAAACTGCCATCTAGTCCAGCAAGTTTAATCAAAGTTCCTGTTGCTGTGGCGGTGATGCAAAAAGTATCTCAAGAAAATATTAGTTTAGATACTCCTGTTTATGTAAGTCGAGGCAATTTTACTGAAGATGCTTCAGAAATTCGAGCAAGAAAACGTTATCCCCTAAAAACTTTGGTCGGACAAATGATTGACCATAGTAGTAATATTGCCACAAATCAACTAATAGATTATTTAGGGCAACCTTACATTAATAAAGTTCTTAAAGATGATGGTTACAAAGCTATTCGGGTCAAATACAAATTAATGGGCAACCGCATTAGACCCAAAAATCCTGGTAAAGGTCGTAACACTATAACTAGCAATGAACTGACAGATATGATGGTCTCAATATACAATAGCGAGTATCCCAATTCTGATGTATTGATAGAAGCATTGGCTAATCAGAAGGATAGGTTATTGGGATATGCTGGTTTAGAAAAATTGCCAGAAGTTAAATGGTTGGGTGAAAAGACTGGAGAAAATTCTCGCGCTCTGGGTACTACTTTGGGGTTTAGTATTGATGGTGAAGTTTATGTAATGACTGTAATAGATAGTCGTGGCGGACGAGACCCTCAAATTCGTAAATGTATTAATAAGTTGGCAAAATATCTGGTTGATAATGAGGGCTTGCTATAGATAATGAGAAACCGGGTTTATAGGAGGTAGATGTTAGTATAGTGGGGCATCCAAACAAACCCGGTTTCTAAGCCTTGCACTAGATAATTAGAAACCGGGTTTGTAGGAGATAAGCATTTAAAACAAACCCGGTTTCTACGGTTTTTGATATCAATAATAACAGTTGATTTTTCCAGCTAAACTGATAGATTTATAACTTATATTATCTCCGGATAATCAGTGATAAAAAAGTTTTTGTTTGTAGTAAAGCTCTAGCCCTAACAATATTGGTATTAGGGCTAGAGCTTTACTACAAGCCTAATTATAATTGTTCTACCGAACATGATGTTAAATTATTAGGATTATCAATATGTCTGTCAAAGAAAAAGAAGCAATTAATATCCCAGAAAAACAGGATATTAAGTTGATAAATTTAGAAGAGTTTTGGGAATGGTATCCTGATGGTTATGGTCGGTTTGAATTACATAATGGAGAGATTTTTCAAGTGCAACCTACTGGAACTCACGAACAAGTAGCTGGTTTTCTAGCTTTGGAACTAGGTGTGGAAATTAAACGTCTAAACTTGCCTTTTTTTATCCCTCGACAAGGATTAATTAAAGCCATAGATTCAGATAAATCTGCTTATATTCCTGATGTAATGGTATTAGATTCTAATGCTATGGAAAATGAACCAATGTGGAAAAAGCGCTCGACTATTACTCAAGGTAAAAGTATTAAATTAGCAATAGAAGTAGTAAGTACCAATTGGCAAGATGACTATTTAATAAAACTGGCAGAATATGAAAAATTAGGGATAGGTGAGTATTGGATAGTTGATTATTTAGGGTTAGGAGGAAGACGCTATATTGGAGACCCGAAACAACCAACAATTTCGGTTTATCATTTAGTTGAAGGTGAATATGTCCTAAATTTATTTAGAGGTCAAAATGTAGTCGGTTCTCCTACTTTTCCCGAACTAAATTTGACCGCAGAACAGATATTTCAAATCGGGCAGTAATTTCAGTTATAGCGCTACGCGCCAGGGAATAGGGAATAGGGAATAGGGAATAGTAAATTGCCAAAGGGTTTTCCTAGGTCATGCTGCGCAAACAGAATTTAGAAATGTCCTAACCTTAATGCGTAGGGCTATATCAGTTATCGGTATTTGAGCCTATTTTCTAGATTTCAGTACCTCTTAAAAGGGAAAATTTATTAGCTTTGTCGTTGGAATGAAAATTCAACCGGATTTTATCTCAGAACTCAAAGCAAAATCCAGAACTTGAATAATAAAATATACATCTACTTCTGTAATACAAAGTAGTTATTTAATCCATAAAACATGACGATATAAACCACTTTTGCTAATGAGTAGTCCTCAATCTTTGGATACTTCTTCAAAACTTAAATTTATCACCCAAATAATATTGACGTACTAAGGGGTTGTTATAAAGTTCTTCTGCTGTTCCAGATGCTAAAATTTGCCCATCTCGCATAATATAAGCTCTATCCGTAATTTCTAGAGTTTCTCTTACATTATGGTCAGTAATTAGAATACCTATATTCTGTTCTCTCAATTTAGCTACTATTTTTTGAATCTCAGAAACAGCTATGGGATCTACTCCAGCAAATGGTTCATCCAAAAATAAAAACTTTAGTCCATCTTGGTTAGACGCTAAAGCTCTAGCTAATTCTGTCCGACGACGTTCTCCCCCTGAAACCCGACAACCTAAAGTATAAGCTATTCTTTCTAAACGAAATTCACTTAATAGAAACTCTAAACGTTTTTTCAACTCCCGATGAGGGATTTTTGCCTGTTCTAAAACTAGACGAATATTATCTTGCACACTAAGATTACGAAAAATACTAGGTTCTTGAGTTAGATAACCAATACCTAGTTTTGCTCTTTTGTGCATTGGTAAAGTTGTTATATCTAACTCATTAAAAAAAACAGCTCCGAGTGAAGGCTTTTCTAAACCTGTAGCTATATAAAATGTAGTGGTTTTACCAGCACCATTCGGACCGAGCAAACCAACAATTTCTCCCTGAGAAATAAATATATTAACTCGACTCACAACGGCACGCTTACTATAGGATTTGTGAATATTCTCAAGAACAATTTTCATAGAAAAAGGAAGAATGTAGGAGTCAGGAGTTATTTCAGTTATCAGTTATCAGTTATCAGTTATCAGTACCTCTATGGAATAGGGAGGCTTTAAATTCAAAATATAAGAACAAGAAAGAAGGAATTAGGAGTCAGGAGTTAGGGAGTTATAGAGCAGGTAAGAGCAATAATAGCAATAGTAATTTTTCTACCATAGTTAGCCTAAAATACTAATGTTTTGAACCTGGGCAACCTAAAAGCTGGAACTTTTTTAAACCTAAAAAGGCTCAAAAGTTTATCTGTAAATGCTTTTATATTTAATCAGCAAACTCTAATTATCGGCGTTGCACAATCAGAAATGATGAAATCTAAAAGTAGATATTTTTAGATAATTCTTTTCTTCATATATGTACAGCTTAAAATCTATTATCATTCTTTGAATGTGCAACCCTTAATTATTAATTATCAATTATTCATTATCCATTATCCATTATCCATTATCCATTATCCATTATCCATTATCCATTATTAATTATTCATTATTTCTTATGGACTTATTGGAGTTTTAAAAGCTGGCTTAGGATTGAATGGAGCAGTAACAGTTCCTGCTGCATCTCCTTCTTGGCCTGCTGGGACTACATATATAGATTCTACTTGTCCTTGGGACTGGGGTAAAGCAATAAATCGTCCTTCGTCTATGAGATAGGTGACAGTTTCTCCACGAATTGTATTGCCATCCTGTAATATAAAGACATCTCCACTCAGAACAATTCTACGTTCTCGGCTAAAATATTGAGCTTGAGCTGCTGTTGCTTGAATTTTGCGGGCAGGGTAGTTAATTTGGACATTGCCACGAGCTGTAACAATTCCTGTTATGGCATCAGCTTCTTGAATATCGGAGCGAACAGTAAGGGTACGACCTGAAGAATTTTGATTATTTGCAGGTTGGTTGGGGTTAATTTGGGCTGAGGTAGGATATATGATGAAATTTACCATAGCCAAAGGCAATATGAATATAAGTCCTTTTAAGATGAGTGCTTTTGATATTTTGTTGTTAAGTATCATTTTTAATTAGTTGCAAAATTGTCAATTGGCCCATGATATCAACTTTTGAGGATAAATTAAGTTTTTAGTTATTTTACCCAAGCTATTATAATTATATGTCAAATTTTCAGTTAAACTAACTTAAATTCTAAGTGCTGTTTGGAGAGTATTTCCTACAAAATTATTATAGTTAAGTTACTAAGGATTGTTGTATCTACCAGAAACTAAAAGTTGGTTAATGTATAATAGTTTTATCTTGAATCTCTAGATAAAAATTATAGTTATTCATTGTCTGAAAACTGTATATTCTTACTTATTTATAGAATTTTAATTTGAGCGATAATCATAAGATATTTAGGTTGAGTAATAAATCTCAACTAAACACTTTAAGCTATTAGAGCAAATCTGTCGATCAACAGGTATTTTTTGACAATTCCTCTCTTAATCAAACTTATATCTAAACTGTAAGCATTCAGCTATTAGCCATCAGCTATCAGCAATAATGCCAATTAGCAACAGTAATACTAGACTTTGGCGACACTTCAGTTATTAAGTAATTAACACGGGTAAAATAATTTATTCCCTAATTATTAGACAGTTAATGTTAATTATTCTGATGTTTACTTCTGCCCCAACCTCCCACACTCCAGTACGGACTTTGCATACAACTTCCCTCCTCCAGCCAATTAAATATAGCAATATTTTTCGTTTCTTAATTAAATATTGGTTTGATAACTTACTAAAAGCAATAGCTATTTTGCTGGCGCATAACTTTCCTATCGGAATGCTTACGCAAACGTTTTTCATGTTCCGTAGGAAAACGCTGCGCGACATGTTTGCGGAGCATTCCGTCTGGAAAAAACGCAGTTCCTCCGGAGGCTGACGGTTAAATGCTTACTCTAAACTAGATTTATATAATGTCTGTTTAAATACTCAAAAATAAAATCTTTTAAGGGAACTGAAAATAAGAGAATATGAGACTGTTTGTCAAATAAGTATTAAGAGAACGAATAGTTACTAAAATCCCAATTTGGTAAGATTTCAATTCTTTGAAATCCAGTAGTTAGATAGATATCAGGTAAATATATTCCGAGACGAGTGAAGTGAGAAATATTTGTTTTGATTTCTTCAGACCTATTCCCTATAGAGAAGTCTCTTAGTCCGAAATCTGCTGTATCTTCAGATAAATAGTTGATAAATTGAATGATATTAACTTCTATATTTTGAAGTTATTGTGGCATTAAACATAATATTCTCTCTTTCAAAATTTTCTTTCAATCTATAGCAAAACTCACGAGCAACACTCCACTGTTTTCTTGGTAGAGTTTTTATTCTAATCATTAATTCTACTTCAGTTTTAGAAACACTATTTAGCCCTAAAATACTAGCTGAATCTAAAATTTTATCCCCCCACTTAAAATCATTTTTTAACTCATAAGCAACTTCTTTGACTATTTTTAATGCTTTACTTAAATTAGTATCTAAATGTAATTTTATCCTTAAATCAATACTTACCCAATCTTTAGTCAAATTATGTACTATAGAAATCTTGCTATTAGGAATTATACTTAATCTGCCTCCAGTATCGCGCAATTGTGTCACCCGAAAATTAATATCTTCTACATAACCTTTAGTATTATCTAAGTAAATAAGGTCTCCAATTGCATATTGATCTTCTAACAAAATTAAAATCCCACTAATTATATCTTTAATCAGATTTTGACCACCAAAAGCAACTGTCAAACTAATAATTCCTAAAGCTACTAATACTATAATTATCGGAAAATCTAAACTTTTAAATATCCACAATATACCAATAATAGCTAATATAAAAATTACAATTCCTTTCAAGATATGCGAAAAAGTAATTGCTCGTGATACAGCTCTATGAACAGAAGTTTGAGTTTCTATATTCTCAAAAATATTGATGGCAAACCAGTTAATTAGAACTGGACTAGCTTTAATTGTTAAGTAAGTACCAAGCATGATAATTAATGCTATCCCATGAGAAATTAAAAAAATCTGTAGCCAACGACTATCTGGAAAACTACCCAATATCCAGCTTATACCCCAGAACCATAAAATTATTTCAATTACTTGCAATAAACTTCTAAAAAAAGAATTTTTATCTTGCTGTTGCTCCCATATTAATTGTTGTTTCTGCTCTATATTAAACTCTAATTTTTCTGTGGTAAAATTTTGATAATTTCTCAACTCATCTACCTGTGGATAAGATGATTTTAGTTTTCCTATGAGCTTTTGCAAATTTTGATATTTTTTAAATATTTTTTTTTGCAAAATCGATTTGAAAAAGCTAAAACTCATCAAAGCTAATATTATCCCTAGAGAAATAATAATTTGTCTGAATAAATAGTTTGGTTGTCGCTCTCTCTGTCCTCTTATCAAAGCGTTTTTCATAAAACCAATAATCTGATTAGCTAAATCTTCTCTCGATATCCCATGAATTTGAGCATCTAAATCTGTGATAGCTATTAAAAATTTATTATTGAGGTCTTCTGCATCTGAAGCAAATACTAGAGTCTGATTTTCTAGAGTTTGAGGAGTTAACCTTAAAGTATCAGCATCAAAACAATTTTGAATAGTTTGTTTCAGATTATTTTCGTATAGTCTAACTCTAATATTTAGGGGAGATGTGTTGCTATTTCCTTGAATTTCTTTCCCTGCTATTGCTGTGACTTTGAATATTTCTCTACCGTCTATTTTGATAGGTTTATAAACTATGTTACTACTAGGTGTTAATGATTGAATTTGAGTGATATTTTCAATGTTACTATTTTCTGATTTTTCTGAAGTTTCTCCTAATGCTAAGTTGCCTTGATTAATAGTTAAAATTAAGATGAATAGACTCAATAATATTACATTTATAATTTTTCTAATTTTATCGGGATAATCTAATAATTTTTTCTTGATGTGTAGAAGTTTTAGTGAAATAAATTGAAAAGTTGGCATAAGTCATTATAAATAAAATGAATCTACTGATTGATTTCTGTCCGGAAGGAGAAACATCCGGACAGAAAGCATATTGTTTTAGTAATTCTTTGATGATATTTTTACTAAAAAGCTTGACAAAAGTTATAAGTATCAAGCAAAAATTCAATTTTTATTATGAAATCAAGCTTTAATAAAATTAAGTAATAGCAATTGTTATTTACGCAAAAAAAAACTATAAAAAAAATCTTTTAATTAAAATCTGAAAATTGGCAAATTATGAATGATAATTTATACCATTTTGAAAAAAGAATGTTAGGAATAATAAGGGTAATAAAAAGACATTACAAGAGATGTCCCTTTGACAAAAAAGATAATTTACAACCTAAAAAACAGTATCGAAGCAATTCATTCTGACTCCTGACTCCTAAAAAATACCCTAGCTATTTGTAGCAAACATTTATCAATTTGGTATTACTGGGCAATACTTTGCATTTATGTCGTACAGTTTCCTACAGAATGCTCCAGCGATAGCCGAAAATTGAGAGTAGGGGAGTATGGAAAGATGGGATGTATTAGATATCTCCCACTTATCCCATCATCAAATTAATTATTACTCATTTTTTATCAATTACTTCTCCCTCAAACCTATTTTCTGGATATACCAAATGGGTTCTATAAAGAGAATCTAAAGAAAGTTGGCTCTAAGAGCTGATTTATAAAGTAAATATCAAGGTGCTGAATCACTTGCTATAATTAGGTTTTATCAGTTCTTGTTAAGTAAGAAGCTAATTGCTCAAAGGTAGGTAATATCAGACTTTTAGCGAAGTTTACAAATCAGCTCTCAGTGTTTGCGCACCATTGCGTCAGTAAAGCAGGAACCTAACTCCAGAGCTGTATGCAATCATGTTTAGGTAAGTGAGCGTAGAACGGATGTCTTTTCCGCTTACATTCACACCTAAATTAACTTTGCTTTCTGGAAAATTTGCAGAGGAGTTAAACTTAACTCTGGTAATAAATCATTCCCTAAACTATCTTCCCCTTGCTTCGTTTGTGGAGGAGAATCTGGATAAAAAACAGTGATTTTTTTAACCTTTGTATCAATTAACCAAACTAGGTTAACCCCTGCTTTTAGATAAGCTTC
>JBFRWR010000834.1:0-19935 GCA_051439685.1 Trichodesmium sp. | reverse complement strand
AGAATCCGGTTATATAGTATATGTTGATAATTCTATAATTTTCAGTATTCAATCTCCCCTACTCCCCTACTCCCCTACTCCCCTACTCCCGACTATACAATAACTATTCAACCGGATTTGATATTAGTAGGGGTTTGGAGAGCAAACCCCTACGTCACCAAACCCTTACAAGGCATCAATTATATCGATACTAATAAGAATTTAGCGTTCAGCATTCAGGTATTTTATGGTTGCTGAAAGCTAGAAAATTACGCAGTCACAACATCCCCGACAGTGCGACCTTCCAATATATCAACGGCTCCCTCTAACAATTTATCTTCAATATATGGTTTGGTGAAATATCCTTTTGCTCCTAACTCAAAAGCCATTTCCATATGTTTTTTTGCACCACGAGATGTCAACATTGCCACAGGTAAGATATTCAAAGCAGGGTCTTTTTGCATCCGATTTAACAGCTCAAAACCATCCATTCGAGGCATTTCAATATCACAGAACACTAAATCACAAGGTAAACCAGCACGGAGTTTTTCCCAAGCATCCTTACCATCCCTTGCTTGTTCAACTCGGTATCCTGCCTTACTAAATGTCATTGATAACAATTCACGGACAGTAATTGAGTCATCCACAATTAATACTGTTCGCTCGTTCTTTGGTTCTGGCATCGATACAGATACATCCTCTCCTCCAGGTGTCCAGGTAATATTATTTTTATCCCGTTGGAGTTTTCCTGTTGCTAGGTTAATTAGTTCAATCACATCTGCGATCGCCACAATTTTACCATCCCCTAATACTGTAGCACCCGCAATACCTAATGGTTTAGGTACAGGTCCTTCTAATTGTTTAATTACAATTTCTTTCTGTTGTTCTAAAACCTGATCGACTTGCACCGCCAAAAATATGCCACCAGCAGCAGCAGAGCGCAGGACAACAATTGAAATCATATCTTCCTCTGCATTCATACCATAAACATTACCTCGGCGGAGATAACGATTATAAATCAGTAATTCTCGCAGGTGACAGAATGGCAATTTCATACCGCGCCATTCTATATAATTCTGATCATTTTCTCCTGTTTGCAACTCATCCTTAGATATTTTTACCATATCTTCTACCCCATCCATCGGAAATGCTATCCAGGAGCGATCGCTAATACAACACAATGCTTTAGATATACTCAACGTTAGTGGTAAGCGAATTGTAAATTCTGTCCCCTTGCCAATACTTGAATCAATACTAATAGTACCGCGAATATCGGCTAAATTAGTCTTAACTACATCTAACCCTACTCCACGACCTGCAAAATTAGTTGCTATTTCGTTTGTACTAAAACCAGGACGAAACAGCAAGTCATAGACATCTACGTTGGACATTGTTTGAGCTTTTTTCTCAGAGATAAAACCTTTTTTAATTGCTTTACTCTTTACTTTTTCCGGATCAATTCCTGCGCCATCATCTGCTACCGATATCACCGTTTGATTTCCTTGATGAAATGCCCGAATTGTGATTTTACCTTTACGAGATTTACCCGCTGCTAGACGTTTTTCTGGTGCTTCAATTCCATGAGTAATAGCATTATTCATTAAGTGTTTCATCGGGTCAGAAAGCTTATCCTGAATCATTTTGTCAATCAAGGTTTCTTTCCCTTCTACCTGTAGTCCTACTTCTTTACCACATCCTGTTGAAACCTGTCGCACTGCAAGAGGTAAAGGTTGTGCGGTTTGAGAGAAAGGTATCATTCTCGACTTAGTGAACCCCTCTTGCAGTTGATTTGTCACCTGTCGTAGTTGACGAGTTACTTGTTCTGCATCATCTACTAAAAATTCTATATCAGAAGCAGACTCTCGGACTCGGACAATATATTCAATTGTTTCTTGAGCTAATAAGTGGAAAGGAGTAAAGTTTTCTACTCGGTCAAGATCGAGAGAGTCATCGAACTTTCGTGTACTATTACTGCCTTCACTTACTGCATCTGGTAGATTAGACTTATTAGTGGATTGATTTCCATGACGACTATCCCAAATTGCTCTTTCTAGAAGAGTTTTTTCATATAAGTCGTGCATTCTTTGTCCTGCATCACTCAGTAGCATTACCTGATGCAGTAGGTTATCGAGGAACTGACGCATTCGTTCCTGACCTTGTTCTAAACTATTACGATTAACTACTAATTCACCTACTAAATTACTAAGATTATCTAATTGTTTTGCAGGAACTTTAATTATTTGTTTGCCAATTGAATATGTATTAGGTCTCGGAGTTGTTTGTTCTGGCGAATCTAGTAATTTATCTAGGCCGTCAAATGGATCTTCTTTTTTGTCAGGCGCGTCGTCGATAGTTGGTTTTACTGTTTCTGGAAGAACGTTTTGGGTAACTCCATTGGGTTCGGGTTCTGAATTAATTTCTGCACCATTTAAGAACTTTTCTAGTTGTAGAAAAACATTATAATTTTCTGATTTTTCAGCATTCAGTATAGCTTCTAATCCCACAAATTGATAATCTGCTACCTTTTTCTCATTTTTTGTTATTATTTCCTGAGTTTTTTCTATTTCTGTAGAATTTTTTTGATCTACTACATCTATAAGTTTATCTAAATCATTATCATTTTCTTGATTAAGTGTTTTATTTGTTACTTGAGGCTTGTCTTCTTGAATAAATAAATCTTCTAAATCTGCTGAAATTTCATAATTTTCTTGAATATTATCATTAATTTCCAGGTTTTTTTCTAATGACTCAAGAGTATTTTCTAATGACCCATTTGAGTCTACATCACCAAAATCTAGACTTTGATCTTCTAATAAACTATTCAAATCATTTTGAGTGTTTTCTGTCAAACCTTCCCAGTCTAACTCATCTACTATTAACTCTTGTGCGTCTTCTGATATGTCTAAATTTTCTTCACCAAATAAGTCGGCAATATTAGATGTCAGTTCTGCTGATTCTACTTGATTTTCTTCTAAATATTCTTTTTCTTCTACTATTTCTAAATCATCAAAAAGTGCTTCTAAGTCTGCTGCTTTTGATGTAAAATCATTTTTAGTTTTTACTTTTTGCTGATTTTTTTCTATTTTTGTCTCATTTTTTATCTTTGGCTTTTCATCTTGAATTGTTAATAAATCAGCAAAATCAAATTCATCTATTTGAGCATTTTTACTTTGACTTTGGGGAGATAATTTATTTCTTTCTGGCGTAGTATTTGCTCCTAAATCTTTTTCTAAATCCCAGTCAATCTCTGATTCATTGACATCTTCTAATTCTGCTAAATCTCCTTGATTTAATTCACTGAATAAGTCAGACAAATCTTCTGTAGATTTTTTTTGATTACTTCGATATCTTTGTAAATTACTATTATGTTTTTTGATTTTACTATTTTTTTGTAGTTCATTTTCTCCAGTTTCATCAAATAAATCTGAGAAATCTGCGTCTACTGATGTCACAAAATCCCATTCATTTTCATCAACTTTTTTTGCTGATTTTTCTTTGATTTCATCAACATCAAATAATAAGTCAGACAAATCACCAGAATCATCAATCTTATCTACAGATACTTTTAGATCATTTGCTTCTACTTTACCTTGATCTAATATTTCTTCTTCTTCCCAACTAGAATCTAAATCTGGTGTTTCTCCTTCAAATAAATCTGCTAAACTATTTAGTTCGGCCATTCCTACTTCTGGGCCTTTTTTAAATTCTTGTTTTTCTAAGATCAAGTTATCATTTTTATGATCTCCATCGGGAGTTTCTAAGCTATTAAACCAGTCATCTATAGAATCTCCATTATTAATTAGTGAGTCATTTTTTTGATTTAACATATTTATTTCTCCTGTGATTTTATTTTGATTATTTTTATTAATTTTCTCTTGATTTTTGGCTAAAAGTTTTAAATTTTCATCTATAACTATTTCTTGGTCTAGATTGTCAATAATTAATTCTTGAGCTTGCTTCAAATTTTTAATTATCTGATGAGCTAATATATAGTATGTGTTTTCTGTATTGCTTATAGCTCCTTTGATCACCTCTATTAATTCGTACCAATTTGATGTTACATCAAATTTTCTACTTTTTTCTGCTAAAAACAAAGTTAGATATTTTAATTGATTTCTTGTATGTACATCATCATTTTGCTTAAATAGCAATAACATTTCTCGCATTTTTTCTGGCACTTCTACCACAAAAAAATTATTTTTTTCATTATTAAATTGGGGATTGTTTCCAGAACAATTTCCTTTACTTACTCCTCCTATATTACTTAAGTATTCTTCTAGCTCCGTAAATATCGGTTTAACTTTCTCTAGTCTAATTTTTTGTTCATTTTCTGTTAAACCTGAAGTTGATAGTTTTTCTAATAAATCTTGTAAAGTATCAAAAACCTGAAGAAATAGGGATTCTAATTTATCATCTACCGTAACTGAATTTTCTTGGAGAATTTTAAAACTATCTTCTAATCTATGAGCTATATCTCGAATACTATTAATTCCTAACATGGCAGCTCCACCTTTAACAGAATGAGCTGCCCTAAATAATTCAGCTAATAGTTCTGGATTTTCTATAGTGATTTGCAAATTTAATAATCCCTGCACTATAGTATTGAGGTGGTCTTGTGCCTCCTCAATAAAATAACCCATAATTTTTTCTGTTTGTTCTGTTTGCATTTTTTTTGTCTGTCTAGATTCAATCAGAATCTTTTTTAATAATTATTTTGCCTAGCATAATCTCAAAATATGTTGATAATTTCCTAATAATTTTTGTTTTATTGTTCTGCTGGATCAACCCGGAAACGCTCTACAGAAGTTAATAGATCGCGAGCAACACCCACTAAGTTTTGTAGAGAACTATAAACTCTTTGAGATTCTTGGGAAGTTTCTTGAGCAGTCATTTCTACTGCCTGCATAACTTTTGAAACTGATTGAGCCACTTCATTCGCTTCTACTGTATCTGCAGCAATAGAACGTACTAATACATCAATTCTTGTTGTCACCTGCACAATATCTTCTAGAGATTGCTTCGCTTCTTCTGCTAATGCAGTTCCGTTAATAACGTGCTGAGTTGCTTCTTCCATTCCCGTCATTACTCCTCCAGTCTCTGTTTGGATTTGCATTACTGTATGTTCGATGTTTTTCGATTCTTTCGCTGACTTATCTGCTAACTGCCGTACTTCATCTGCCACTACTGCAAATCCTTTTCCTGCTTCTCCTGCTCTCGCGGCCTCAATACTCGCATTTAATGCCAAGAGATTTGTCCGAGAGGCAATACTAGAAATTGAACCGACGATCTTAGATATTTCCTGAGTAAATTCTGATAAACGCTTCACCCTGCGAGTTGCATCTGCTACACCTTCTCTGATCTGGAGAATACCAGCTACTGTACGATCTACTGTTTCTCCTCCTTTCAATGCTAAAGCTGCTGCAGAGCGTGCCACATCTTCTGTCTCCCTGGCATTTTCAGCTACCCGTTGAATAGCATCAGTCATTACTTGCACAGACTGGAGAGTAGCTGCTAGCTCTTCCGCTTGTCGCAAAGCATCTGTGGATAAACCTTGAGCAAAGGTTGCACTATCCATCGAACCTCTACTCACTTTTTGAGCTGCTTCTTTTACTTGATGCACAATTTCCCGTAAATTTTGAATTGTTAAGTTAAAGGAATCTGCTACCGCCCCTAAAACATCTGCTGTAACTTCTGCACTAACAGTTAAGTCTCCACGGGCGGCTCCTTCTACATCATCTAATAAACGAATTACTTGCCTTTGTAGGTCTTCTCTTGCTTGTTCATTTTCTTCAGCTTTCCTTTGAGCATCTGTATAAGTTGCTTGGATAACTTTAGCCATATGGTTAAATTTGGCAGAAAGTTTACCAAATTCATCTTCTGAATAAACTGTTGCTCTGGCTTTCAAGTTACCATCACAAATTATATCAAACTGAGTATGTAAATCTTTGTTTGCTCTTTCTACTTGCTTTTTTGTCAGACTACCAAGACCATAAGCTGTTAAAAAACTGCTTATTCCGGCGACACCTGTCATTACCCAACCAGTGCTACGCAGATCGGCAATTATCTCTGTTTTTTGCTCTTGAGCAGCTCGGAAGGAGACTATATTAGTCACAAAAGCTACAGCTATTAGAGATACTAAACCTGTTCCTATTGCTGTATATAGTTGTTTTGTCGAGAGGGAGGCATTTTCCCAGAATGCTAACCCACCTTGTTCAACCATTACAGTTGTATCTACTGCTTCTCCTTTGACTTTACTAAATGTTGGGAGTTGATGATCTATTGGTATAGATTCTTCGTCATTACCAATTGCACTAGGATCGGTTTTACTATCAAACAATGCTCCTGTAGTAGCTCCTACAAGCATTCCTGTGTCCATTGTCTCTAAATTTGATGCTCCTATATCCATATCGGGAGTAGTCATATCTGTTGGTGCTTCTATTCCCTCAGTTAAGGAGCCATAGTCTTCAAAATTACCAAATTCATCATCTTCTAGAAAACCATTTGCGTTTCTATCTTCTATATCTCCTGATTCATCCAAATTGAATGCTTCGGTGAATACTTCTTCATCAAATTCATTCATTTCAAAGCTATCTGCTGCTGCTGCTATTCCATTAGATGTATTTTTCCCTGTCTCCCTTTGATTATATATACTATATAATTCATCTCCCAGCTCGTCTATTTCGCTAGTCATCTCATCAATATTTTCTATTTCTTCCCACTGAAAACTATTTTTATTACCCATTAATAAAGTAGCTTCATCTACATCTACATCTGAGAAATTCGAGTTGATTTTTTGCTCTTCTAGTTCTGGGGTTTTTCCTAAATTATTGCTACTATTTGTTGTATTATTTACTGTGCCAGTAATTATTTCTCCAGAACTGTCTAAAATTTCATCTATTACATTCTCAAAATCTTCATTTAATTCATCTAAGTCTAAGCTTTCTACTTGCGGTTCTTTAGTCAAATTTTGATTAATTTTATTGTTTTTTAGATCTTCATATTCTACTATGTCATCTTCAGCAATCTCTTCTTTTTTCAATATTTCTTCTTGCTGATTTTTCCATATTTCATCTAAATCAGAATTTAAAGTAAAATCTGATATTTCTTCTAACCCACCATTACCATTATTTGAAACTGAATTATCGAGATTTTTTTGATCTGGTTCATCTTCATGGTCAGATATTTTGCCATTGTCTGTTACAAAAGGATCTCCATATTCTGTCAAATCAGACAATTCATCTAAATCATCTAAATACTTTGAATCTTCCTGTTGATGGTTATTTGAACTACCATTTGTAGTAAAAGGATTCTGCTCTGTATCTGTCAATTCTAAATCATCAATATCTTCTAATTCTAATTGACCAAAATCAAAATTTTCTGTGGAGTTTTCTGCTGTTAATTCTAAAGTTTTATCATCTAAAAACAATTCTGAGTCTGTGATATTTTCTAATTCTTTGGCATCTATTTCTAAATTTTGCTCATCTAAAAGCAATCCTGGGTCTGTAATATCTTCTAATTCTTTTGTATCTATTTCTAAATTTTGCTCATCTAAAAGCAATCCTGGGTCTGTGATATCTTCTAATTCTTTGGCATCTAATTCTAAGCCATTTTTGTGAATATTCTCTTCTGAATAACTAGATACTTGTTCTTCTATAGACTCTTGATCTTGATAGTCATCAAAGTTAAGTTCTTCGAGATTTTCTTCAGAGTCATTAGGGATAGCTGGATAGTCTGTAATAAATTGCTCACTATCAGTTATACCTTGTTCAGCATAGCCAAGCAAATTTGGATCATCAGTTAAATCTAAAACTAACTGATATTGTTCTTTTGCTACATCATACTGATGAAGTCCATAGCAGTATATATGACCGCAGAGGAGACGAGAACTAGGGTCTTCGGGATAATCTTGAATTAGATTATAAATTAAACTTGCTGCTTCTTCATAATTACCCTGACTGTAGGCATCTTCTACCTTTTGATAATCTTGTAAAAAGTCTGTACTCGATGATGTCATTTGCTGTCCCTCTATCAATATAATAATATTTTTAATTTTTTAATTTTATCGTCGATCAAATAGGAAGTTGGGAATCAGCCTCAGTCATAAATCTTATATCTAAACTGCTGAATCAAAGGAAATTATGTTAATTTGTCAATTTTTACTTTTTTTTATACCGCCCACCTAGCCGAGCGAATAATTGCTTCTTGATCCAGTAGTCTGAGAACTTCTTCTCCCTTTTTATCAAAAACCCACTCTCCTCGCAAGAACGGAGCCATGCCATCTGCAACATTTGTGGACATTTTTAGCTTTTTGTCATCAAGCCATTGTGTTCCCACAATTCTTTCAACTGCTAGTCCTAATATAGTGTCTTGGTCTTCTACTGCAATTACTGGTATTTCAGATTGATCGGTATTAACAGGAGTTTGATCTCCAAGAAATTGACCTAAGTCAGCTACCCAAACAACTCGCCCTCTTACATTTATTGTCCCTAAAAGTAATTGAGAAACATTTGGAATAGCTGTAATACCTTCTGGAGATTGAGAAATTACCTCGCGAATACCTGTCGCGAGTAAAGCAAATTCATTGCCCGAAGGTACATAAAACCTCAGATGAAGTTCGCCTCCAGGATTTTCTAATTCTTGGATACCTGTACCTTGACCTGGTAAAAAATCTTGATTGCCTACCATAAGCGCTTACACCTACCGTCTTAACAATTGTTTAACTGTTCCTACAAGTTCTGTGGGCTGGAATGGTTTAGCAATATAGGCATCTGCGCCTTGTTTTAAGCCCCAGTAACGGTCAAATTCTTCTCCTTTTGAAGAACACATAACTACGGGGATATCCTTAGTTTGAGGATCGGATTTTATTCTCCGGCAAACCTCATAACCATTCATTCTCGGCATTACAATATCTAATACCACTAGATCTGGTTTGGTATTTTTTAGTCGTCCTAAAGCTTCTACTCCATCATTAGCAACTGTAACTGCTAATCCACTATTTTTGAGAAGCTGTGAGATCATCTCTCTTTGGGTAACGCTATCTTCTACAACTAGAACTTTGCTCATTTTTTCCTACCTGATAGCTTGGGCTTAAATTTATTAATGGTTAAAATATAGGTATTGATTAACATTTTCCTCAGTTAGATTTTTGCCATAGCTCAATTAATTTTCAATTACCAAGGCGATATTTTGTCTATTCAAGATTTAATTGGACTACTAAATTTATGATAACAGTATTAATCTTTGTTAGGTGTTTTTATATAGTTAATAACTAAGTCTATAACTTTGGGTATAACCCTATGTTAGTTTAGATTTAGACATAACTATTATGTATAAAAATACACATGGACTTATTAATATAGACTGTTAGTAGTATGCCCAGAAAGTTTGCTTGTGTTTCTCCTATCTATAATTTAAGTTGTTTCTGCATCTAGAAGTGGCCAATCAAGCAAGACTCAGATGGTAGCTGATAGTCTTTCAAATAATATTATATTTTCTCTTTACCAGAAAATTTTATAGATATAGCGCTACGCGAAGCGTGAATAGGGAATAGGGAATAGGGAATAGTAGACTAACAAAGGGTTTTAGGATTTAGAAATGTCCTAACCGTATCGGCGTAGCACTATATAGTCATTTCAAATAAGGATGAAACACTTTTTTGGCTAAAACCCTTTCTAGATAAAGAAACACTCGTCCCAGTATTATTCAGAATGACTATACAAATTCTTCTGTACCTTATATCTGATTAGATAACGTAGTAGGAAAGTATGAAAGTATAGGAGTATAAAAATTACAACAATTTGTCAAACAATTTTATCCAGTTGAGAATTTACTACTAATCCTGGTCCAATGTATTTTTCTACTAACATTAACAGTTCACTTTCTCCAAAAGGCTTAGTCAGGTAGTGAGTAGCTCCTACTATTCTGGCTTTCACCCGATCTATAAATCCTTCTATACCAGTTAGCATAATAATAGGTGTTTGGCGAAAAACTGTAGAATTACGCAACATTGCACAAATCTCATAACCATCTAGCTCTGGCATAGCAATGTCACACAAAATTAAGTCTGGCTTAATATGAAATACTTCTCCTAATGCTTGGAGAGGATCGCTGAGGCTAGTCGCTTGATAACCATTCTCATTGAGAATTGATTTAACTTTTTCCCTAATTACTAAATCATCATCAATACATACTACTTTAGGAATTTTTGTTTCTCGCTCGAAGGCTTGTGATTTCTTAACCACGGTTTCGGGACTTGGATCGAGTAATTGGACAATTCCTTTCTGGACAAAAGGATAAATGGCCTTAGCTACGGTTAATACATCTCTATTTAGATATCGAGCAATTTGCTGCATTGATGTCTGACCATCTGACCAATGACTTAAAATATTATATATATTTGGTTTTAATGCTTTCTTTAATTTTTCTGGAGAAGAAATTACTGGACATTGTTCAGCAGACTGGATATGAGGAGAAAATTGATTCCATTCTTGTATCTGCTTAATCATTTTTGCTAATAATGAACTGACTTCTAAGGTTGTAAGCTGAGGTGTGAGTGCTGGGCCTAATTCAAATATAAATGAACCTCGACGCAGACTAAGTAAATCAAAGAGAGTTTCACGAACCATATTATGAATAATGCTACGTCCCTGAGCTGGTGTCAGAATTCCTTTTTCTAGTAAAGCCCATAGATACCCATACTCAGGAGCATTGACGGAGGCGACAGAAGGAACTTTAATGGAGTCAAGTGCTTGGTCGGCTTTGTAGCGACGTAAATAATCTCTCAAACGAGATAAACTACCTGCACTTGGGGTAGCGTAGATAATTTGACCATTGAGAAAAAACACAAACCAAGATGGTTCTTTGGGGAAGTGGTGTCTGGGTTCAGCAATATTTCTGCTAACTGGTGATCTGTAGGCCTTGACAAACAGTTCACCAGTTCGCTGACCTAAGTCTATAAGTTGCAGGATGCTGCGGATATCTATTTCACTCAAATTTCCCTGCATGCAGCTTGTAAAATATAACTTTGATAATGACAGATTAGTAGATATCGAGATTAGATTAACATCTTTTCTCGTTAATTGGAAAAGCAAGTGGCTACTTTAATAAATGGTAGTATGGTTTGAGATAATTAATTTCATTTTAGAGAAAAATATAAATCGTACTCTAATCTTACCATTTATATTCTTATAAATAAAATTTAGTTTTGAAAAAATATGATTGGGCATTTTGTGGTTGGTAGTAGAGTTATTTAGTAATTTCTCTCGAACGAAAATCCCATAATCATAACTATAAAGTAGATTGAGCCAAAATTATAGACTTTGATATTATGGAATATTTAAGCAGGTACACAAAATTAATTACCTAAAAATTAAGGTATAAAGCCTCTCCATTCATGGAGAAAAAAATTCCTTTTAGTCAATCCTCTTCCTTTATCCGAAGAGGTAATTATTAATTGTTAATTATTAACTAGACAGTGCAAAGTTATAGGAATAACTATTGTTAGTTAAGGCTTTCAGCTATCTAAAGGTTAGAAACTTTCCATTGAGAATTGTAGGCGCTGTAAGACTTTTCCAGTAATAGTTTCTGTCTTGAACACAAATCATTATTTGGGAGAAGTTTGTACTCTCCAGTTATTAATTATTGAAACATATGTACAAGCTAAATTATTTGCCTGATAAACATCGTAAAAAATTAGAATAGGTAAAGAGTTTTGTTGAGCCAATTATTTATTAGCTATGATTAACTCTGAAGGTGAGTTTTTTTTAAATTAAAAATAGTATATATTAGTTGTTTTTTTTGAGTTATAAATGTTTCGTAATTACAGTGCTTTTCAGATTTATAAACTACATCGTCACAACCAAAACCTTGTAGGGCCGTTGGCAACGTCCCTACAGTGGTCTACCCAAATTAAAACTGCTGTAAAATTTTGATTGATAAATTAGATAGTATTATCTCCTCGAATAATCAACGATATATTTATACAAAAATACAACTTCCAAATCAATTTTTTATTCATAAAATATCAATTATTGAACCCTGTTGCCTGTTACTTATTCATTATAATAGAATAATATAGCAATCCTATTTTCTTCGTAGCAAAAATCTTAATGCTTTTTAGGGAATAGGGAAAATGAGAGACTTAACTGGTTGAAGTTTCAATTTTTTTATTTGTTACAACCTATTTAGGATTGCTATAGGTATGTAGTGATTGATTTTTTTCTGAGATTAAAAAAATAGATAATTTTAATTTAGATTTTTAACACAATTATTGGCATAATCAAGCAAAATTGAAGAGACGAACAGCAATATTAGGGAAATATAGCAATCAGGAATCAAATGTGAGAATTTTACTATTTTCTAGACTTTTATAAAATAGCGTTTATTAGATTCATGGTAAACATTCAGCCGTCAGCTAGCCTCTTGACAGAGGATATTTCCGCAGGAAATGCCTAGAATTAATCTATATGAGTTTTTGTTTGTTATCTTTTCCCTGTTCCCTATTCCCTAAAATCTTACAATATCTCACAACTCAAATACAGCGGATTCCAGGTTAATGAGATACAGTGGCACTAAATTTTTAAATAGTTTTTGAAGTATCGAATAAAGTTTTAATTCTTATTAATCAAATCTGCTATAATCACTGTACAAAAATTACATGGAATAGGCTGTAAAATTGCTATAAATACAGAGATTTATGTTTAATTTTATAACAAAAAAACATCTTCTAAGTTTAAATCTGATTAAAAAATGCTATATAACTTCACAAACATATTTTGATACTCAAATGTGGAAAATAACCAACTATTAGTTCTAATATAATGATCGGAGATGAACAATTAGTTTAACTTCAAAAAAAAACTAATTAAAGATTTTTCTCCCGATAATAGTAAGTTGTCTAAAACTAAAAAAAATAAGCGAATAACTAAGTTTATTAACTATATAGCAATCAGCTCATAGGTTGTGAAAAATTAAAAAGTAAATAAAAAAGTTGAAACTCCCACCTGTTCCCACTTAAGACTTCCCGGTTCCATCAAAGCTCTTGAATTTTGTAAAGAACTTAAATAGGATTGCTATATAATAGTATAATTAGTAAAATTGGGTAGAGCATAGTTTGAATTTTGACTAATTAGCCGATTGTTAAGATTTATGGTGAAAGAATAGTTAAGGAGTTAAACAAAATTAATTAGACATTGATACAATTACAACTATTTGCTTTCTCAAGAACCTAGATAATTACAATAGCTCAATGATTTTGTTTAGGTACTTAAAGAATTTTATATTTGCTGAAATAATAATATTCAAAGCAGTATTTCTTAGTAGCTGCTGCCTTCGGTGGTAAAATAGGAAACTGTAGAAATAAATCTTGTAGCATAGATACCTCAAGAGGATAGACAGTGTGCTGTATTTAGCAGAAGTACAAAAAAGACCATCTGGTTTTGGTCTGGGTGGTGGTAGAACGGACTTGAAATTACTGGCCTCTCAACGTGGTGAAAATAATTGGGTCGCTGTACCAGGCGAAGAAGTTATTCCAGCAGATGAGGCTAAGGATTTTTCTTCTGGCGCATTAGTGCTAGTAGATTTGAACAATAATAAGCAAGTGCAGCAAATTCAAGATGCTGCTCGTCAGCTAGTGAAAATTCTGCAAAATTTCTCTCGTTCTCAAGAAAAGTCCAAGACACAATGGGAAGAAATTGAACAATGGAAGGCTTCTCTTACTTTTCAAGCACAAGAGCTGAATCGCCGAGAAATGGAATTGCAGGCTAAAGAAGAGCAGCTTGAAGAGTTACAAGCCGAAATTGATAAGTTGGAGGAGCAACGTCAGGAAATTACTCAAGCTCAAGCAGAATCTCAACAACTCCAGGCACAAATAGGCCAAGAAAGAGAAGAATTAGAAGCAGCACGTTTAGAATTACAAAGGCAACAAGAAGAGTTTGAGGAACATCGAGGAGAATCAACTCAAGGTCCAGCTTTAGATGAAGAACAGTCTAAGTATATTCAAGATTTATTGAGTTGGTTGAATGACACTATCACCCCAACTAATTTTTTGGGAGAAAAGTTAAATCAATCCTTGGAAATAGTTAATGCTCAACAGGAAAATCTCGAACAAAATAGACAACTTTGGGAGAATGGATCAAGTACAAGCTCAAATTCAGAAGATGAAGGGATTGAGGATTTGGTTGGCCATTTCCAAAACCAATGGTTAGAATGGCAACAAGATCAGGATTCTCTAGCCCAGCTTAAGGCAGAATTGAGAGTACAACAAACTTTGTTAGCTAGTAAGCAACAATACAGTGAAGTATTAAATTCTCAAATTGGGACGCAGACACAACTTTATAACCAACTGAGTAATTTAGTTACGACGGCTGAGAATGATGGTATAACTCAGAAAGTTGATGTTGAAGCTCTAGAAAGTATGTCTCTGAATGAGTTGCAGGAACTGGTACAAGGTTTGCAACAAGATTTGCGCAGAGATATGAGTTTTGTTAAAGACCAGGAAGAGGAGTTGGCTTTACAACAGCAGGAAATGGCTGCTTTGCAAAGAAGTATTGAACAAGCTAGTGAGTATGACAGAATTAACTTAGAGTCTGAACTTTCAGACCAGAAAGATGGTTATCGGATTTTAAATGAATCTTTAATAGGTTCCCAAAGAAATCTGAAGGAAAGGGAGGAGATATTAAGTCAGCATCAAGCTGTTCTGTGGCGTAGGTTGGGTACTTCTTCAGACCAAGAGCAGCCTAATAAAATGGACTTAGAGCCTATTTTATCAGAAGTGGAAAGTCAAAAACAGCAATTGACTGAAGAGTTACAAAAGCTAGAAGCTGAAATTCAAGAAATACAAATTGAAATTAGCCAAAAAGAAGAGCTGGTTAATTCTCAGACTCAGCAACAAGAGGCGAAACGAAATGAAATTCAGCAGTTAGAATCGAGTTTAAGGGAACAGCAGAACGGAACTATGAATGGTGGAAGTGGGTCTGTGTATGAAGAACTTATATTACCTATCCAGGGTTGTCTAGACCAACTTAGAGAGCAACTTGAGGAAGTAGTGGGTGGAGTAAATCAAGTACAAGGTATTGGTGAACAGGTGACACAGTTACAGCAAGTTCTTCAAAGTCTAGTTGGAGAAACAGAATAATCAATATACCTCTCCGGAAAAGAGGGAGTAGGGAGTAGGGAGTAGGGAGTAGGGAGTAGGGAGAAATAATTGATGATTTATACTCGATAATTGATTTAATTTTTGATTATCACGCCTATGTCTAATTAAAAATTAAAAATTAAAAATTAATAACTAAGCAGGTACACAAAATTAATTACACATTTTCCTAAATTGAAACCTTTTTACAAGGGTTACAGATAATTATAGAGAGGCTCCATACCTTAACTTTTCTGTAATAGTTCTTTAGGTTAGAATAATCCAGGGATGTTCAACTTTAGCGATCGCTCCTCCGGGAAAGGGGTCTGTCTGGGTTCGGTTGGGAGCATCTATCAGGTTGATCAATTTTTCTATATGACTGAAGTTGGGATGAACAGGTAAAACTTTTTGTAAGATATTTCTCATAACCCTTCTTTGTAATCCGATTGGAGCTTCACGCAATGTCAAACGATTAATATATTTAATTGGTTGAGACTCAAATTGAGAAATATCCTGGTTATCTATATCTGTCTCGGTGAGTTGATCTAATAATTTTTCTGTTTCATTTTCCAAATATTCTACTTCAGCACTGAGTATTTCTGCTGTTTGAGCTAATGCTAGTTCTGCTTGAGGATTAAATTGACGTAGGATAGGAAATAATTCTAGGCGAATACGATTACGAGCATAACGTAAATCTTGGTTTGTGGAATCTTCCCAGATATTGATGTTTTGCTCTTGACAAAAGTTACCTGTTTGGGTACGAGTAATGTCTAATAGGGGGCGTACCAGTAATAAAGAATTATTTTCCCCTAGGGGACGTTGCCAAGAGAGAGCTTGTAGGCCATCAGTTCCACTACCACGAATTAGATTATAGAGTAGAGTTTCTGCGCGATCGCTAGCTGTATGGCCAGTTACGATATATGGATAATTAGATTCTAAAGCTATTTTGGTTAAGGTTTGATAACGCCATTTTCTGGCTTCTGCTTCACTTTGATAAACTCGATCTGCTATTTTTAAATGGAATGGAAGTTGCCAATTTGTGGCTAATTTTTTTACATAATTAGCATTAGCTTCGGAGTCAGAACGCCATTGATGGTCACAGTGAGCAACTGCTAAAAACCAACCCCATTTTGATTGTAAATCTAATAGTAATTTAGTTAAACATAAAGAATCTTGACCGCCAGAAACGGCAATTAAGATTTTTTGATTTTTTGGTAGTAATTTTCTTTGACGTAATATTTGATGTAGTTGAGCGTGGAGTGGTGTCCAAGTTTGAGGAGAATTTTGATTCATCTCTAAAGATAACAAAAAGGATAAGAAATAGGGAAAAGGAAAAATTTTAGAATCCTATATTTTCAGTTTAATCAAGTTATGGATAGAGTAGGAAATTATCCAATTACTTCTGAATTCTTTCACATATTTATTAATCATATCTCTCCGAAAAACATATATAGCAGTTCTATTTTATTTGTGTATAAAAACCTTACCGCTTTTAGGGAATGCTTAACTGGGAACAGGCGGAAGTTTAAGTTTTTTTATCTACTTTTTGATTACCCGCAACATCAGCGCGGATTGCTATAGTAATTCCCAAAAAGTGTGAGGCAGAAAATTGTTTTGGTTGAGAGGGTAGATTTTTTACTTTCTGGTTGTGTTAAACAATTAATAATTAGGGTTTGCTGAAAAAGTCTTATGGGTAAGGGTAGGAGACAGGAGAAAAGGTATGGGAGCGAGGAGGTAGGAGTAGGAATTGTAAGAATGATTTTTCTGCCCAACTCTTGCCTAAATACGCTCCTTTTTGAGGGTGAATAGCTGAAAAACAGGCACTTTTTTCGACCAAAAAAATGCCAATACCTTTATCTATAAATACTTTTAGATTTAATCAGCAGAGCAATAATTACCTGTTATTCTCAAATATAGAATTGCCTCGCTTTACCTAAAATTAATTTTTTCCTCAGAAACTGTTTGTTAAATAATTATCAGGAAAGCCCATAGTTACTCAAATATAAAATCTTGAATAATTCAAGGAATTGAAATCTGCTATAGCAGTCCTAAATAGGTTGGGGGTAATTAAAAAGTAAATAAAAAAGTTGAAACTTTCACCTGTTCCCTATTCCCAGTTAACTGTTCCCTAAAAAGCATTAATATTTTTGGTGTTGCTGAAATGTAATGGTAAGTAACTCAAGGTAAAATTGAAAAACTTATGTTTTATCTTGATACTTAATCTAAAAATTATTACCATTAAGCAACGCCAGATTTTTGTCACTAAGAAAATAGGATTGCTATAGATAGAGAGTGATTCATTAATTGATAATGGATAATTGATAATTACAAGATGGTTTTAACCGTTACGGAATTGAATATCGGGAAATTCAAGGGCACTTTTTTTCCCCTATCCAAGGGGAGGCTTCAAGGCGCGAATTATTTAATTATTAATAATTAATAATTAATAATTGGGTAAGGATTCCGCAGTGAGCAAACAGCGGTCAGCTATTTATTTTAGTTTGAGAAAAAAGCTTTATTAGTTCAGGTAAATTGAATATTACTATCAAAGTGACTTTGAATTTTATATTCTTTTAAAGCCTGTTTAAGGTTTAGATAGGGTTTCCTGTTTCCCTGCATTCCGCACCAATAACTGATGGCTAATAGCTGAATTATTACGAGAGTGATTTAGTAGATATATTCTCATAGTTTGAACTTGCAAATATTTTTCTAGTATTTTTTCCTCCCTATTCTCTCTACCCTATTTCCTTGATCAAGAATTGCTGAAAATATTATTTTCAATTCATCCTCTAATTTTTTGAGTATTGTCTACTAGACTTTGAGCGAATTTATCAAACCTTTCTGATAATTTTTCATCTAATAATTTACCATCATCAGAAAAAGCTTTCCAAGCTTGACCAATAGAAATTTGTTCTGGAATTACCCAACTATGAACCCATCTCAAAATTAATCGTAAATGATTTAGTGCGTTACTATTTGATTGACCTCCTAAAACACTAATTAGACCTGCTACTTTTCCATCTAAATGTTCAAAACTCATTAAATCTAGAGCATTTTTCATCACACCACTAACACTGCCATGATATTCTGGAGTAGCTAAAATTAGACCATCAGCTTCTTTGACTTTCTGCCTCATTTTTTCAACATCTGGATGTTCTGGATAATCATTTTCTCCATTACAAAAAGGTAGGTTGAAATTCCTCAAATCTAAGATTTCTACTTCAGCACCTATTTCTTCTATTTTTCGGCTTACTATTTCTAAGGCTTTCTGGCTATAAGAACCAGACCTGAGACTACCACAAATTCCCACAATTTTTACCATTGCATTTAACCAAATGTATTTTCAAAAAACACTCGACACAAAGTTAAAGATTAACATCCAATTACATATTTATCATAATAATATTCGCTTGGAGACTCTCAGTTTTACTCATAGACATTTTCAGAAAAGAGGGAACAGGGAAAAGGGAACAGAGAAAAATAATTGACAATTTATAGTTGGTACTTTTTTCGACATAAAAAATTTAAAGCCTTTATCTGTCAATACTTTGACGATTAATTAGCCAGCCCTAAATATTTAACACTCCTACAACTAGAAACTAAAGTTAATCAAATGAGCTTCTAGTCTCTTGATGAAAATTCAGTACACTAAATTTATTGGTTAAAAGCAGAATAACCCACATTCAAGAATGGAAGTGTCAAAAATGGGCACTTATACTGAATCTAGAAAAAATGTCAAAATAACAAATAGTAATGACAAACTTCTGGCAAACAATTAAAACTGATATGCTCAAAAGAATTAATCACGACAACCCACTATTACCTAAAACTCAAACTACTACCAAAAAAGATAAAACTATGTTCCGACAAATTTTTATTCAAAAATTTACTGGAAAAAAAATAATATGGAAAATTTTAGCTACAGGAATAATAGCTCAAGGTGCTTTATTGATAAATCCAGCTTTTGCCAATGATGCGAAAAATACTCTGACTTATAGTGAATTGCTGGAGAAAATTAAAGCTGGAGAAGTCACAGATATAGATGCTTATCCCTCTGAAGGAATAGCTAAAGTTAATTTAAAAGGGCAAAAGAGCAACGAGCCAACATATACAGTTAATTTATTTGAGTATAATCCAGAACTACTAGATCAAATTCAAGCTCAAAAAATTGACTTTGAGGTAAAACGCTCTCCCAATAATAGCTTTGCTATGGGGATTATCCTCAATATTTTCATTATCTTTGTAGTTATCTTTATACTTCTCAGCATTCTGCGTCGTTCTAGTCAGTCTCAGGGAAATGCCTTAAATTTTGGTAAGTCTAGGGCACGTTTTCAGATGGAGGCCAAAACAGGAGTCTTGTTTGATGATGTGGCAGGTATTGAAGAAGCAAAAGAAGAACTTCAGGAAGTAGTTAGTTTCTTGAAAAAACCAGAAAAGTTCACAGCTATTGGAGCAAAAATTCCTAAAGGTGTACTTTTAGTTGGGCCTCCTGGTACAGGAAAGACTCTACTCGCAAAGGCGATCGCTGGAGAAGCGGGTGTTCCTTTTTTTAGTATTTCTGGTTCGGAATTTGTGGAAATGTTTGTGGGTGTTGGAGCATCCAGGGTGCGGGACTTGTTTCGGAAAGCTAAGGAAAATGCTCCTTGCATCATATTTATAGATGAAATAGATGCAGTAGGTAGACAAAGGGGAGCTGGTATTGGTGGGGGTAATGATGAAAGAGAACAAACCCTGAACCAACTTTTGACTGAAATGGATGGCTTTGAGGGAAATGGTGGAATAATTATTATTGCTGCGACTAACCGTCCAGATGTTTTGGATGCTGC
>JBFRWR010000833.1:0-2944 GCA_051439685.1 Trichodesmium sp. | reverse complement strand
GTAGGGGAGTAGGGGAGATTGAATACTGAAAATTATAGAATTATCAACATATACTATATAACCGGATTCTATATGACTCCTGTACGGACGTTGCATGCAACGTCCCTACGACTCCTAATTCCTATCTCCTGTCTCCTGTCTCCTTTCTCCTGACTCCTCCCTAATTATATATAACTGTTCAACCGGACATGATATTACTCATTTCCCATTTCTCCTGACTACTCCCTATTCCCTACTCCCTACCCTAGCAAAAATATTTATTCAGCTAACCCTATATAGACAATTGCTAAACTTATAAATACTTAATTAATTCAGAAACTTTTATTCCTCCTTTATATTGAATAATATCATCAGCAGGCAACTTTTTCAGCAGTTCTAAAGCTATATTTTTCATCTTTTTAGATCGGATAATATCTTGTTGGGCTGCGTATAAAGAACTAAGTTCTAAATAAGCAGGTATTTCTACTGGCCAAAGATAAAGTACGCGCTTTAACAAAACTTTTGCTTTTTCTATATTTCCTTCTTCTTCTGCTATATTAACCAATAAATAATAAGGTTCTACAGAAGCAGAATTTATTTCTATTGCTTGATTGCAACAAAAAGTAGCACGCTCATATTTACCTACATTAGCATACAATTCTGCCAGCAACTTATACCCACGAAAATTTTTCGGATTTACAGCAATAAAATCCTCTGCTTTTTTAATCGCACCAAGATAATTTTTTCGCTCAAATAATTTTTCTGCTTCTAACAATAAGTTTTCTGATTTACTAATTTTTTTTTCAGTTGTTTTTCTGGATTTTTTTTCTTCTTTGAGTTGACTTGCATTGGCAACAATACTATAATTACTTGGTTTGGAAGTCGAAGAATATCTAACACTTTGATTGCTCGGTATATTATGACTAGAAAATCTAGGTAAACCATCAGCTAAAGATTTTTTATTTTGCCAGTTCTCATCACGCTGATACACCAAAGATTCTGGGAAAACTTTAACCTGAAATTGCCCTAATGATTGACCATATAACTCAGCATGACCAGTTATTAAATACCCTCCATTAACCAGACAATTATAAAACTTTTGCATAACCAATGAAATCTGCTTGAGTTCAAAATAAACAAAGACATTCCGACATAAAATCAAATCAATATCATTAGGAAAATTATCTTGAACCAAATTTATATTCCTAAAATTAACTACTTTCTTTACTTTTTCATCAAGTTGCCATTCTCCCTGAAACTCATAAAAATACTTCTGTTTTATTTTCCGATCTATCAACCGAAATGACCAAGAATTATAAATACCTTTTTCAGCTTTAGTCAGTGCTACTTCATTAATATCTGTACCTAAAATGAGGATATTCCATTCTTTCCAGTTAGGAATTAATTCTTGAACTATAATTGCTAAAGAATAAGGTTCCTCACCTGTAGAACAACCAGCACTCCAAATCTTTAATTGTTTTTGATTAGATGCTATTTTTGACTTAATAATCTTTGGCAAAATCACATTTTTTAGCAATCCCAACTGTCCCTGGTCTCGAAAAAAATAAGTTTCAGTTACAGTTAACAAGATTATCAGTTTTTCCCACTCATTTTTACTTATTTGATTTTGATTTTCTAAAAGTTGATAATATTCTTCAGGAGAAGATAATTTTAGTAATTTGATCCGGACAAATATTTTATTGCAGAAACTATTATAATCTTGCTCTCGAATATGGAGACCTGTGTAACGAGCAATTAATTGAATAAATTGTTGTAATAAAATCGGATTCATTTGTTATATCATGCCTGGATAAAAAGTTATAAACAATTAGGAGTCATCAGGGAAAGGGAGTAAAGGAAAACGTTTTTTGTGCTATAAATCATTCAGCTAAGATAATATTATAGCATTTTGCCAAAAGAATGTTACAAATATTATAGGTAATAGTGTTTCAGGAAACTCAGAAGTGCAGCAATGATATTTACTTAACTTCAAACTTCAACACTAGAGTAATTTGAGGTAATTATTTTACATGATTATTGGTAAACTATTCTGATATCTTTAAAGTAAATTAATATCAAGAAAAAAGCTTTATATTATGTCTCTTTAAATACCAAAAATAAAATTTATGAGGGAAGCGATGAGTAAAAAAATCAGGGTTTTGATACTCTATTAGAGACTATTTATCAAAGGAATATTAAATCCAGGTGTAGTGGGTTGACATATCTCAAATGGTGCAAATTTGTAGGGGCGGGTTCCACATTAAATAAGGGTTTGCGCTCAAAAGTCTTTTTTCAGGAGTAGGGGAGTAATTTTTTTGCCCAACTCTTGCCCACAATGCGCTCCTTTTTGAGCATAAAGAGCTGAAAAATAGGTAATTTTTCCAGACCGAAAAAGGCACATTATATCAAATCCGGATAATTACTGTACCCAAGTCATTGCGACTGGAACGGAGTGGAAAGAAGCAATCTCATATCAAATCCGTTGGCTTCTGAGTAATATACAGCTTCGTCAGTCATGCTCAAAAATCAGGGTGTGTAGGGGTTTGGTCACCAAACCCCTACAGCATTGAATTGTACCGATGCTACCGGATTTGATATCAGGGTTGGGGGGAGATTGCTTCCTATCGTCGCAATGACGACTGTTCTATTTCTTGTAAATGCTTTGAGATTTAATCAGCAAGCCCTACTTATTTTCTGATATAAATAGGCGCAAAATATGAAAATATAGAACCCCTAACAGTATCTTTGCAAAAGTGAGGATTAGGAGACAGGAGACAGGAGACAGGAGACAGGAGGCGCGGAGTTAGGAGGCGCGGAGGCGCGGAATCAGGAGTCATATCAAATCCGGTTGAATAGTTATTGTATAGTCGGGAGTAGGGGAGTAGGGGAGTAGGGGAGTAGGGGAGATTGAATACTGAAAATTATAGAATTATCAACATATAGCGCTACGCGCTAGGGAGTAGGG